>NZ_JBKVWU010000041.1:0-16975 GCF_046972485.1 Hominilimicola sp. | reverse complement strand
GGCGCCCCTGCTAAGGGTGTAGGTCAGGAAACTGGCGCGAGGGTTCAAATCCCTCCTTCTCCGCCAACAATTCCCACAGTTTTGGGACACAGAAACACTATAAACCATGAGGTTTGTAGTGTTTTTTTGTATTATTTTTTATGCAACAGTTCACTGTTTTTTTACAATTTAATTTTATATTATTTTAATTTATATTAATCTATACTGCTCTATCCGAATTTACCTGTTATATAAATATATATTCTTAACTTAATAACTATCTTATACTTATGGAGGTAAAAATGGACAAACATACAGAAAAAGTCAATGACATTGAGATTTGTACTGCTCCAAAAGGTGTGCTACAATACACTCATGAGGTGATGGAAATGAGCGAATACGACAAAAATTTATTCCACAAGGTGTACAGAGAAATCAGTGAACAGCTTGGAATTGAAACAGCTTTAACCATTCATCAAATGTTCAAAGGTACACAGGTAAACTTCCCTGTGCGATTTTTTGATACACAATGTGTAAAGGAGATGATAATTAAAGAGTATGACGGTACTAATGTCAAAACATTAGCGAAAAAATATGATTATTCCGAAAAATCAGTCAGACGAATAATCAAAGAAAGTACGAAAAAGAAATAAAGGAGGTATTTCTAAATGGATAAACCATCAAAAACAAGAGGTATAATAACTTTTATCATTGCAATAATTGCTGTTATCGTAATGATTACAACAAGCGGTTTATTGGGGTTAATTCTGTATTTATTTGCTGTTGTAATCTCTTTCTTATCTATTGATAAAGAAAACAGACATTCTGTATCTGCACTAATAAACTACACAAAAAACACTGTATGCAATACTCACAAAGAAACATTGCTTTCAAATGATATATTTGCAATTATTATAGCACTATTCCCTGTTATACTATTAATCAGCTGTTTTATGATATTCTACATAGACCCATTAAGAGCGGCAGAAAATGCTTTAAATGATGCATTTGACGAATTAGACAGCCTATTTTAAAACCGGCACACTATAAAAAATATAATTAGGAGATGT
This sequence comes from Hominilimicola sp., assembly GCF_046972485.1. Taxonomy (NCBI): domain Bacteria; kingdom Bacillati; phylum Bacillota; class Clostridia; order Eubacteriales; family Oscillospiraceae; genus Hominilimicola; species Hominilimicola sp. The sequence continues at coordinate 15,926 of NZ_JBKVWU010000041.1, read as the reverse complement.
AACTTATGATAAAAATTAATAATTTCTTTGACAATTCCAATGTAAAGTGCATTGCTGAAGGCGGTGTATTCTCAATTTACGAACACCAACATGATTTAAGCGTTGATAGCAATACTGCAATGAATTCTTATTTTATGGAACAGATGAATGTAAAGAAGCGTCAAGTACTATGTAAACTTGATAATAGTACAGTCAAATTACAAGCAGGAGCAATGCAATGGATAACAGGCGATGTTGAAATGGATTCAGGTGTATCAGGTGCTAAAGACTTTTTCGGTAAATTGGTAAAAGGTGCCGTAACAGGTGAATCAGCCGTTAAACCGCTTTACACAGGTACAGGTTGTGTTATGTTAGAGCCGACTTATAACTTCCTTCTTATTGAAGATGTTGCTTCTTGGGGAAAAGGTATTGTATTAGATGACGGCTTATTCCTTGCTTGTGAAGGTAATATACAAGAGTCAATTAATAAAAGAAGTGATGTTGCCACAGCATTATTATCAGGAGAAGGTATTTTCAACCTTACACTTTCGGGTAACGGTTTTTGTGTGCTTGAATCACCTGTTCCGAGAGAAGAATTAGTTGAATTTGAATTGGATAATGATGTCTTAAAAATAGACGGTAATATGGCAATAGCATGGTCATCATCATTGCAATTTACAACAGAAAATGCAAGCAAGTCCATAGTCGGCTCTACTCTTTCAGGTGAAGGTGTAGTAAATGTCTATCGCGGTACAGGTAAAGTTCTTGTTGCTCCAACCATGAACGGTACAGTTAATCCATCATCAAACGGTCCTGAACAAACAACTGCAAATTCAGGTTCTGACAGTTTAGTTGGCAGTATCGTCGGCGGAATACTAAAATAAATCATTTTTATCAATTTTAAAAGTAATACAGCCAAACCTATGGCAGTATTCTCTATTTTATAGAAGGAATTTGATACTCGCCAAAACGTATAAACCGTATAAATACTTGAATATCAAGTATTTATACGGTTTATATTAGTATTACAATAAATTCGGTATACTTATTTTAGAAGAACCTTTAGATAGCGGGGTTTTTATAGTGAACCCTGCTCTGTTAGGAGACCAGTTATTCTTTTTATTGTATATTTATCTATATATGATATTTTTAGGAATTTCTTTATTCAAATTATACTCTTTCGTAATCAATACTCTTGATAGATGATATGCTGACTTACAATCATTACACCATATTTCACCATATCCGACTCCTCCGACATTTCCTACAAAAGTATAATCTGTATTATTACTGCCGCAATGAGGGCATTTTCCGCTTGTTTTTGTTATTGCTATGCTTTCTAAGTTTTTAATCCATTTCATGTCACAACACCCCCATAATATATAACACCATAATTTTATTATATCACATTTTTATTTTTTTCAACTGTAAATTTGCTTTACAAATATAATCATATTGTTTATAATAGTATTATAAACAATACACAAAACACAGGAGCATATAATGAACAAAATTGAATTTAAGCAATTCTTACAAAATACAAAAGACAATATACAAGAAAAACTCAATCAGAAAAAAATCGGTACAAAAATATCAGTGAGTTTAAAAAGTAAAAAAACACGCAAAAATCTAATAATCTATGCATTTTTAACATTATTCTGCATAGCATTTCTGTTACTTCTGTCTGCGTCCACAAGTCCGCTATACAAGGACTTATGCGACGGTGATTCAAGCATTTTCATATTCTTCGGAAAAGCGATAACGCTCGGCAAGGACGCATACAGAGATTATTTTGACCACAAAGGTCCGATTTTGTTTTACATAAATGCATTGGGATATTTCCTGACAAAATCAAAAGTAGGCATATTCATACTACAATGTATATCCCTTTCAATATCTTCGATATTTATGTACAAAACGGCACGTTTTTTCACAAAACCGATACGCTCGGTAATTTGCGTTATAATCACCATTCTTGCATTCGGTGCGACAATCAGCGACGGCAACTTAACGGAAGAATACTGTATTCTCTACTGTATGATAGCGATTTACACCGCATTAAAATTCATCACAAAGCACCCAAAAGCACCTCACCCTCGCAAAAATATGGTTATTTACGGAATATGTTTTGGAATTTGTGCATTTATCCGCGTAAACAACGGACTGATTATCTGCGGTATTGTATTCGTTACGATTATGACCGACTTTATAAACGAGCATATCAAAGAAATATTTAAAAATATACTGTATTTTATAGTCGGTGTATTGATAGTGGCAGTGCCTGTATGCCTTTTCTTCCTTATTAAAGGGACGCTGTCGGATATGTTGTTTTCTACTTTCGTATTCAACTTTCTATACGCGTCGGAAGGCTCATCAGAAAAGACATCATCAGCCATATTACTGCTTCTGCGATGGGTTGCACCTGTCTTGATGATGATATTCATATCGTCATTTTTCGCAAAACGACTTGGTCCAAAGGTTGCGTCATTTATCACAACAATATCCATATTCGCACTGATACCTATATTACTCGGTTTCAGTTACACGCATTATTACACAACGCTTATACCTTTAATACCGATTTATTGCGCTGTATTCTTCTATATTACATCAAATAAAATAAACATTCTTGCAGTAATACTTTGCGTAATAATGGCATTTCCGTTGGCAAATTACTTTGTTCAATCAGAGTCAAATATAGTGCATTACTCAAAGAAGTTGTATTCGCAAAGTCACCCTGCCAAAACAAGCGACGTATATTCGGATATTTATTACAGTGCAAAACAGCTTAGCTCGCAAATTCCCGATGAAGACAAAGACAGCGTATACTGCTACGACATTTCGGCAACTTGGCTTTTGCAAGCCGACATTATGCCTTGCTTTAAGATATTTATTCTTCAGGAATGGTGGTCGGAAATGTATCCCGAGTTCGGTCGTCAAATTAATCAAATGATGCTTGAAAAACAACCTAAGTGGGTCGTTATACACAATATCGACATTGTAAACAGTAAGCAGTTTATGAATATAATCAACAATAATTACGAGCTTATCGATGAATACAGTTATGACCGATTATACAAATTGAAAACTCAATAAAAAATAGCTGTTGCAATTAGCAACAGCTATTTTCATGTTTATCTTTGTCATAGACAATGCAAAATGATTCTGTAGGATTTTTCACAGTCTTTTTAGCTTTCAAAGCCTTATCCAGCCCCACTCCCACAACTTCATTTGTTTTAAGCACATAAATTCCTGTTTTAACAATAATATGCGCGCCGGGATATTTTTCATTAATCATTTTACTGAATTGTTTATTTAACGCATCTATCTTATCAAAGCTTTCTAAATTTTTAAATCTGAACGCACTGAAAAAAATATCCGCACCGTCAATGTGAGTTATAATATTATAATCATTATCACTTGGCAAAATACAGTTTACAAACTCTGTAAAAACCTTATCTCCCTCAATCTGACCGAACCGTTCGTTGAAATCAAGCATTCCCGAAAAATCGGTATGTAACAGAGCAACCTGTTCGTCTTTTTCCTCTGCAAATTTTCTCAGTCTGCCTATCTGTTCATAAAACTTTGCAATAGTATAACAACTGGTTTTGCGGTCATAATCAATTATTTTTCTAAGCTTTTTCTCATTTTCCGTTTCCTTATCGCTTTGAGAAATGTACATCGTCATAAGCTTAGTCGCCATATTCAATTCAACGCATTCTTCTATCTGCCAAGGATTTTCATATCCGAATCTCGTACAAACAAACATAAAGAACGAATCTCCTGTTGTAATATTTGCATTATATACCACTTCACCATTCTTTTTATTCTTTTCAAATTCACGTTGAAACTTTAACGAAAATCCGTTTATTTTTTCATTTGAAAGAATAAATACAGGATATTTTTCAAAAAATTCTTTGAAATGCTCAATGTCAGAATGAGCATAATATCCTCTTTTTCCCGCATTATTCTGAAATTTCGGATCACTGCACCATTCATAGCTTATTGTGATTAAATCTTCCTTGGTATTGACCTTCATTATCTGAAACCAGTCAATATCGAACTTTTCAGCCACATACCGAATAATCTTATACATTGCGTCATCGCTGTTTTTCGCACTTGAAGAAAGTTCAAGGAATACTTTCATCATATCGCGTGTCTTAAATAATTCCGTACTGTTTTCGGCGTCCTCAGCTTCATAATCAATCGCATGGCTTGAATTGTCGTACACAATATTTTCATTGTATATCTCCCAGTGAGCCTTGCCATTCTTTTTTGTACTGTACAGTGCCTTATCTGCTTTTGAGAACAACGCTTTATAATCAGGCACTTCTTCAAATATTCTGCCGTCTGCCACTCCGACACTGCACGTTATTCTCTTATCGTCTGAAATATTAATCTTACATACATTGTCAACAACTCTGTCGGCATTCTCTGCTATTCTGCTACTTTTCAAAAACACGAAAAATTCATCACCGCCGTATCTTCCGACAATAGTGTCATCATCGGTTGCCTTGTTCAGCATTTCCGCAACCATGGCAATAACGGTATCACCGTATAAATGTCCGTATGTGTCATTTATATTTTTAAAATCATCAATATCAATAACAAACAGTGCGTAATCTCTGCTTTCGGGATTGGATTTTATATACTCATTAATCCTCTCGACGCCTGCATTTCTGTTATAGACATGAAGTACCGGGTCAATCTCGATTTTTTCTTTTAATTCTTTTTCATGATGTTTTTCGTCCTCGATATTCGTTATTGTTCCGAAAATTCTTTTAAGATTACCCTTTTCATCATGTTCAAAATTTCTGAAAACGCGGTGCCATTCATAATTCTTATCGCCAGGCAACTTCATTCTGACGCTTATATTTTCTACTTTTTCATTGAATATGTTTTCTTTAAGATAACCGTAATCTCTTTTATCCGCAAGCTCATAAACAGCATCTTCCGTATTATTGGGAACAGACAGTTTTTTCAGTTCGGTTTGACCTTTCACCGGAATATATAAAGTCATATTATCGTCCGCTACGTTATGTTCAAAAACAATGTTTTTTGAACTTTTAAGAGCAAATGTAAAACATCTTCTCTCATCTTTCATCCTGACAAGATTCGTATGCTGTTCCGTAACGTCCATAAGAATACCGAGAATATCATTTTCATTATATTTAGTCAAATGCATACAAATATAACGTATCGATCCGTCCGAAACAATACATTTGTATACCACTTCATTTTTATCTTTCAAATCAGCTATAATATTTTTGTCTTCTTCGCAAATATTAAGACTTTCAAAATTTCCGTTCGCATAGGTCGAATAATAGTAATCATTCGCCGAAATAATTTTAAGCGTACTGTCATTTTGAAACGCAACAACGCCACATGGCATTATATTATAGCTTTCGTCCTTAAAATATTTTTTCAACATTACAACTGCCTCAACCTTTTTATAAATTATCGGTATAAATATTCTATCACAAAAAATGTATCAAGTAAATATTTTTCGACCTATTTTATTATAAAAAAACAACCGTATCTATATAAGAATACGATTGTCTGAGAGAGAGATTTATTTTACGGTTATATAATAACACAATAATTAAATTTATTCCATTGCATTTGTTGTCCAAAATATTGCAAATATTGTCCTGTTATGCTATAATAATTGTGTAGGAGGTGTATTTTATGGATGCAATTTCATATAAACAGAAAGAATATCTTTACAGTTATTTCCGTTCAAAGCCTCCGGAGCTTAACTTGCACCTTCATAAATATTATGAATTTCTATATTTTATATCGGGTGATGCAACGTACATAGTCGAAGATAATCTATATAAAATTCACCCCGGCGATATTTTGCTTACAAGACCAGGAGAACTTCATACGATTTTCTTTCAGTCAGAAAAGCCGTATGAACGTATTTTTATGCAGATACATCCCGACTTTATCACCGAATTTGATTTGTTTGATAAAATAAATTCTTCACCTATTGGCGAAAATAACAGAATACCGTCAGACATTGTTCAGTCTTTCGGACTTTACGATTATTTCAAAAAGGTTGAACATTACATTTTAAACAGAGTACCCGAAAGTGACGCTATGATAAAATCGTATTTTTTACAGTTTCTTGTCGCGGTAAATCATGCACTTGACAACACCGTTTTGCCGATAAAACCGACAAATAATAACCGTATTGACGATATAATAGATTACCTTACCGATAATATTTCCGCAGATATAACACTGGATTTTTTAGCAGAGAAATTTTTTATTAATAAGTATTATATGTGCCATACATTTAAAAAACAGACCGGTATTACAATAAAAGAATTTATGAATACAAGAAAAATCACTAAGGCGAAACAAATGCTTTCCGAAGGTGCGGATATTATGGGGCTTTGCTATGAATGTGGGTTTAATGATTATTCCACGTTTTATAAAGCGTTTAAAAAACTTACCGGTAAATCGCCGAAAGATTTTTTGACTGGTGATTAATTTTTGCCACTCCGTCACTTCGTGACACCTCTCCTCAAGGAGAGGCTTTTTGGCTCCCCTTGTGGGGAGCTGTCGGCAACGCCGACTGCGGAGTGGCTTCTCGGGACATCGTGGTGCCGTTCCCTACTGCCTTAATATCTAAAAAAGGGCGACCAATGGTCGCCCCTACATACAATATTGTTTAACATAAGCGGTCATCTGCCATTCATATTCGTACGGGCGGTCATTGGCCGCCCTTTAACATTCCACACATAAAAAACAGCGGTCAAAGACCGCCGTTTTTTTACATCAATGACTCTACATATATTTGAAGTATTTCATCTCTTGACGGAACGAACATACTGTTTAGTGTACCGCCTGCATTTTGAGCAATTTCTGCATACAATTCAAGTTCTTCTTTTTCAAACTTTTCTTTATCATCCAAAATTTTCGCAAGAATATTTTTAAATTCTTCTGCACTGTCTAAATTCATACAAGACAATATTTCCTTAACTCTGTCCTTATCATTTCTTTCAATATACTTTGTAAACTCACCGAGCAACAATCCGTTTGCTCTGCCGTGGTCGATATTTTTGAAATATGTAAGCGAATAGCCCATTGCATGTACCGCCGTTGTTTTTGTTTGCGATATAACAACACCTCCAAGCATTGACGCATAAAGCAGTTTTTCTCTGTCGTCTTCCGTAAGTTCACCGCTAATTAAATCATCAAATGTTGACGCAATAATTTTAACAGCCTCTTTAGCTATTATATCAGCCATTATATTCGCCCTCTTTGACATCATTCCTTCAACCGAATGTGAAAGTGAATCTATTGCGGTATTGACCGTAGTGGCAAGTCCGAGATTTTTTGTGTATTTTGCGTCAAGCAATGCGTATGTTGGGAAAAGGCATGGTGACGCAATACTCTTTTTTGTCTGTTTTTCGTGGTTTGTCAAAATCGCATACGGTGTAACCTCCGAACCGGTTCCGGCAGTTGTCGGAATATGTATCATAGGAAGTGCCTTATTGCCTATGTTGCCGTCAAACAAATTCTTTCTTTCAATGTCCGATACTGCCAGCAATGCAATAGCCTTTGCCGAGTCCATCGGCGAGCCGCCGCCTATGGCAATGACAAAATCAACTTCTTCCTCCATCGCCGTTTCCGCACCGTCATACACACACTCAACTGTCGGATTACTCATAACCTTATCGAATATTACATATTCAATATTATTCTTTTCAAGCGCATATTTGACATCGTCAAGTGCGCCGCTTAATTTTGCGGAATTTTTGCCTGTAACGATAAGTGCTTTCTTTCCTATTTTGAAAACGTCACTGTTTTCTCTGACACAATCCTTTCCCACAATAACCTTTGTAGGCATATAAAATCCCAAATTCATATTTTCACAACCTCACATTCTCAAGCAACAAAAGCAAGCTATTTTGTTGTATAGCTTGCTTAGATTCTTATTTCTTCAATTCTCTTATTTCTTCTCCAAGGAAGCAGAAACCAAAGTAACCCTTTGCCTGAATTTTATCAAGGAATTTAGACAATTTCTTTGGCTTTTCATAGATTACAACATCATAATCCTTACGCAGTTTTTCTGCCTCTTCTATTGCATTTACAACGTCTGCTTTATCGTGAAGCAAAGCAATTCTCTTTTTAGTATCGGGAATTGTATATCCTGCCTCTGTAAGAAGTGAGAAAATTCTTTCAAAACCTATTGAAAAACCTACCGCAGGAATATTTTCACCTGTAAATTTACCGATTAAGTTATCGTAACGACCGCCGCCGGCAATAGAGCCTTTAAACTTATCGCTTACGATTTCAAATACAGTACCTGTATAATATCCCTGACCTCTTACAAGAGAAATATCGAACTTAATCTTATACGCACCATCCGAAAGTTTTTCAACTGCATTAATTATTGTTTCAATACTTTCGGCAGATTCTTCACCGCAAACATCTTTTACGCTTTCAACAGTAAGTGGTTTTGCGATGACTTCACCGAATTTTGCGATAGCACCGCCGTCAAAACCTTTATCGGTAAGCTCACCGATAACGCCCTCAGCACCGATTTTATCCATTTTATCAAATGTAATACACACGCTGTCAAGCTGACTTTCTTCAAAGCCTACACCTTTAAGCAATGCTCTTAAAATTCTTCTGTCATTAATTTTTACGGTAAAGTCCTTTATATCAAGTGACAAAAGTGCTTTTGCTGTTGTATGAATAAGCTCGATTTCAGAGCTTATAGAAGATGAGCCGATTATATCAATATCACACTGCACAAACTCACGAAGTCTGCCCTTTTGCGGTCTTTCCGCTCTGTACACCTTATCAATCTGTATACACTTTGCAGGAAGAACAAGTTGTTCACGATTATTTGCATAATATCTTGAAAGCGGAAGTGTAAGGTCATATCTAAGTCCCATATCACAAAGCTTATTTGTATCACCGCTGTCCATTGCTTTCTTTAGCTTATCTCCACGCTTTAAAATTTTAAATATCAAATTAAGATTATCACCGCCGTCACTCTTATCAAGATTTTCAATATCTTCAACTGCAGGCGTCATAATACGTTCAAAGCCGGCATCCTGATATGTATTTAAAATTTGATTTTGAAGATAATCTCTAAGTCTGACTTCTTCAGGAAGATAATCATTTGTACCTTTTACTGTCGTGATTTTCATTTTCTATCTCCTTTTGCCATTTTTATCATAAGCTCATATATTTTTTCAAGTGCGTCTACTTTGGCAAGCGGTTTCAAATTTTCCGACATCTCTTTCAATCTGTCCTTATCGCTTACCATAGACATTATTTTATCGTATAATGCGTCAGACGTCAAATCTTTTTCTAAAATTAATTCTGCCGCATTCTTATTTTCAAATTCTCTTGCATTCTGCTCTTGGTGATTACGCACAACATTCGGTGACGGAATAAGTATTGACGGTTTACCGAGTGCAGCAATTTCGCTTACGGTTATCGCACCTGCTCTTGATACAACAACGTCTGCCGCCGCCATACACTCCGCCATATTGTCAATATATGACACAATCTTTATGTTATCCGAAAGAGTTATTCCGCTCTCCTTAATTTTATTCATTATTTTATCGTAATTTCTGTCACCGGTTCCGAACAGCAATTCGATTTTATTGTCCTTTGATATTCTGTCAAGCATACCGATTACCGTATCATTAATTCTGTCCGCACCCAAACTGCCGCCGAAAATAAGCACAAACGGCTTTTTTATACCGAGCTTTTCTCTTGACTTTTTGTAATCGGAATGAAGTATTTCACTTCTGATCGGATTGCCTGTTACAACACATTTTTCCTTATGCTGCATATGATTAATTGTTTCTTCAAAGCTGAGTGCAAGATATGTAACATAATTTGCACTTCCCTTTACCGTCATACCCGGATACACATTTTGCTCATGTATAAGCGACGGCACTTTCATTTTCTTTGACGCCATAGCAACAGGGCCGCTTACATATCCGCCCGTACAAACGATACAGTCGGGTTTAAATTCCTTTATAATCTTATTGCACTTTCTTCTTGCGGAAATAAGTTTTTTTACCGTTTCAAAATTTCTGAAAATATGTTTTCTGTCAAAGCCTTGTATTTCGATATATTCAATATCATATCCTGCTTTCGGTACAAGTTTTGTTTCAAGTCCCGATTTTGTACCGACAAACAAAGCCTTAAAATCCTTATCCTGTTTAGCTGCATAATCGGCGATTGAAATAGCCGGATTAATATGTCCGCCTGTTCCTCCGCCCGCAAATAATACTCTCATAAATCTTCCTCCACATTAATCTTTTACGGAATGTCTTGATATATTAAGCAATACTCCCATTTCACATAAAAGCGTTATTATCGCCGTACCGCCGTAACTGAAAAACGGCAATGCTACACCTGTATTCGGTACGCTCGATGTTGCAACGGCGATATTAAGTATCGTCTGAATAGCAAGCTGAGCCGCAATCCCCACCGCAACAAGTGAGCCGTATGTATCGGGTGCATTCATAGCAATTCTTATTGCTCTTATAATAAGCGCCGCAAAAAGCAAAATTACAACAGCCGCACCGATAAGACCAAGTTCCTCACAAACAATCGCGAATATAAAGTCATTATACGGTTCAGGTAAATACGAATATTTCTGTACACTCTGTCCCAAGCCAAGTCCGAAAATACCGCCCGAGCCAATCGCATAAAGACCTTGTACAACCTGATAACTTTCGTCACGAATATCCGCAAACGGATTCATAAAACTTGTTACTCTCGCCCATCTTACACCACTGAGTGCACGAACGCCGACTAAGCCGATTGGTAAAAGAATAAGCGCTCCGATAAGTACGGGTTTAATCGGTGTACCGCCTGCAATCATAACGCTTACACCGATACCGGCAATAACTATCGCACCGCTAAGGTGTGTTTCCATAAGCATAAGTCCGACAACTATAAGCATAACTCCTATATACGGCAAATTACCCTTAAGATGTTTCAAATTATATTTTCCCGAATCGACAAGTCGTGCAAAATACATCGCTATAACGGGTTTCATAAATTCCGACGGTTGAAGCTGAAGAAACGGAGTATTAAGCCATCTTCTCGAACCGTTCAATTTTACACCCAAACCCGGTATAAGAACGCAGACCAAAAGTATTGTACATACAATCATAAACTTCGGAACGGTATTTTTATATTTATTGTAATCAATTCTTGAAATAACCCACATTCCGATAAGTCCCAATATTGCACAAAGGAATTGTTTATTAAAGAAGTAGTACGAATTGTTATGTAAAGTATTTCCGGCAGGTGCAGACGCCGAGAGCAGCATTACCAAACCGAATGAAAGCAACAATATTACTATAAACAAAAATGTATAGTCTATCTCTCCCATTCGTGCAAGCTTAACCGGTTTTCCTATTTTAGCACGAGTTGTTCGTCTATTCTGTTTTATAGCTCTTTTAGGATATGCAGTCCCTGCCATATCTAAATCTCCTTCCGATTAATTCGTCTTAAATTGCAAAATATGCAACGGCACAAGTAATTACCGTTACCAATGTAAATACCGCAACGATTTTCTTTTCTTTCCAACCGCACATTTCAAAATGGTGGTGAATAGGGCTCATCTTGAATATTCTTCTTCCCTCACCGTATTTCTTCTTTGTATATTTGAAATATGCAGTCTGCATAATTACAGAAAGTGTTTCCATAAAGTATACAAAACCTATCAATATAAGGTGTATAGGCATTTTTAGGTCAATCGCCATAAGTGCAACCGACGCACCCAAGAAAAGTGAGCCTGTATCACCCATAAACACCTTTGCAGGATATTTATTATACCACAAAAACCCTATCAAACCGCCGATTAATGCCACTGAAAATACAGTCACGCCATACTCTTTAAATACGATATATGACACAAGCATAAAGAATATTCCAACTATTGTCGTTATACTTGATGCCAAACCGTCAAGTCCGTCTGTAAGATTTACAGCATTTACAACACCTACGACAACGAACATTACGAACGGTATGTAAAGCCATATCGGCATTATCCATTCAATACTTGTAAACGGTATTTTAATCGCCGTATCAAGCTCGCCTATGAAGTAAAGCACTGCAATATAAATTGCCGCAAGCACAACTTGCATTATGAATTTCTGCGGTGCTGTAAGTCCGAGATTACGTTTTTTTACTACTTTAATGTAATCGTCCACAAAACCGATAACACCGAAACCGAGTGATATTACAAACAATACAATACATCTTGCGTATGTCGTGTTAAAATTACCGTTCATTGCAAAAATGACTGTTGTTACAAGTATCGCAATCGCCATTGCAACTATGAACATAATACCGCCCATTGTCGGTGTACCCGATTTTTTCTGGTGCCACTTCGGACCTTCTTCTCTTATTTCCTGACCGAATTTAAGTTTTCTGAGCCACGGAATAAACACAGGTCCGAACACAAGCGTTACAACAAGTGCAACGACAAGTGTAAGCAATGATGACATTAACATTTCTTTTATCAATTCCATTTTTTAATCCTTTTCCTCTCGTTATTTATTTTTAATTGTGTTATATACTTCTTCAAAGTGCATTCCTCTTGACGCCTTTATAAGCACCGCGTCACCGCTCTTGATTTCAGCTTTGACATAGTTGCACACTTCAAGAGTTTTATCAAATGACACTATATTTTCTACACCGTTATCCTTTGCACCTTGTGCAAGATATTTCATATTTTCACCGGCTGTTATAAGCAAGTCCACTCCGCTCTCCTTGACAACCTTACCGAGATTGTAATGTGCGTCTTTTGCAAAATCGCCCATTTCAAGCACGTCGCCCAAAATTGCGACTTTTCTGTTTTTATCTGTATCCGCAAGTACTCCGAGTGCCGCTTTAATTGAATCCGGTGACGCATTATAACAGTCATTGATTATCGTAATACCGTTATATTCTTCAACAGCCAATCTCATTTTTGTAAGTTCAAAACTGCGTATTCCCTCTGCAATCTTATCCATAGGCACATCAAATTCACGTCCTACGCATATTGCCGCAAGTGCATTGTACACATTATGTTTACCCGGAACATTTACTTCAATAGGATATTCGCCGCCGTCAACAACTGCGGTGAATTTAATTCCGTTAAGTCCGTTATTTTCAATATCCTTTGCGTAAACATCATTTTCAGGATTTGTTATACCGTAATATACTACCTTGTATTCACCCATACCCTTTGTTTTTGAAAGGTAATCATCATCGCCGTTTACTATAAGTGTATTATCCTTTGTAAACAGCTTTGTCATTTCCATTTTCGCCTTGAAAATGCCTTCGCGTGAGCCGAGATTTTCAATATGCGACTGACCGATGTTTGTTATAACCGCAACATCAGGTCTGCCTATATCAGCAAGATGTTCGATTTCACCGAAATGGTTCATTCCCATTTCAAGAACAGCCGCCTCATGTTCTTTTTCAAGTCCGAAAATCGTAATAGGCAAACCTATTTCATTATTGAAATTGCCCATTGTCTTAAGTGTATTATACTTCTGTGAAAGGACTGATGCAAGCATATCTTTAGTAGTGGTTTTTCCCACACTGCCCGTAACGGAAACAGTCGGAACATTATACTTTTGCTTGTAATACTTTGCAATGTCGCCGAATGCCTTTAATGTATCTTCAACCTTTACGATTGTCTTATCTACTAAAAGCTCGGTATCTCTCTGTGTCAAAACAGCCGAAGCACCAAGGTCGAAAGCCGCCTTTATAAATTCGTGACCGTCAAACTTTTCACCGACAAGCGGCACAAAAAGCACACCTGCCGTAACCTTTCTCGAATCACTGATTACATCGTTAAAAGTTTGGTGTATGTCACCGCTTAAAAGTGTTCCCCCAGTTGCTTTTAATACATCTTCAATCGTCATTGCCTGCATAATAAATTAAATCCTTTCTCTCTTTTTGTCCTATGCTCAAAAATAAGGGCGGTAGTTTTTCAGCCGCCCTTTTCAATTATTTATTAAGGTGTTTATATACAACAACACGTTCGTCAAAGTCGTGTTTCTCTTTACCAATTATCTGATATGTTTCCTGTCCCTTACCCGCAAGAATGATTACATCATCTTTCTTTGCGTGGTCAAGAGCATATGCGATAGCATCTCGTCTGTCGACTATTACTTTATATTTTCCGTCTGTGCGTTTCATTCCGACTTCTATCTGTTCTATAATAGAAACAGGGTCTTCCGTACGCGGATTGTCTGACGTTATAATACTGTAATCCGAAAGTTTTCCGGCGATTTCACCCATAATCGGTCGCTTCGTATTATCTCTGTCACCGCCGCAGCCGAACAATGTTATAACCTCACCCTTTGCAAAATCTTTAACGGTTTTAATTATATTTTCAAGACCGTCCGGTGTGTGTGCATAGTCGATTATAACCGTATAATCGGTATTTGTAGGAACAACCTCAACACGTCCGACAACTCCTGTTGCATTTTCAAGACCTTTGATAATGGTATCCATATCAATACCCATCTGCAATGCCGCACCCATGGCGCATATTGCATTATACACGCTGAACTTGCCCGGAATTACTATATGAACACGATATGTCTTACCGTCATATTCAACATCAAAATCAGCACCCGATGATGAAATTTCAATATTTTTCGCTTTAAGGTCACAGCCGTCCGAAAGACCGACTTTTAATATATCGCAGTCATTGTTTGCAACAATCTTCTTACCGCCGTCATCATCGAAATTAACAACGCCCTTATCGCTGATTTTAAACAGCTTAGCCTTTGCATTTAAGTAATTTTCCATAGTCTTATGGAAATCAAGGTGGTCACGCGTAAGATTTGTGAACACACCCACGTCAAAGTGACAACCGTGTACTCTTTCAAGTTCAAGTGCGTGACTCGAAACTTCCATTACAACACATTCCGCATCACTGTCAACCATTTCCGCAAATAGCTGTTGAAGTTCAAGTGCATTTGGTGTTGTAGGTGTTGTACTTTGCGTAACAAGCACCTTGTCACCGATAATATTTTGATTTGTACCGATAACACCGATTCTCATACCGGCTGTTTCGATTATACTCTTTATTAAATATGTTATTGTAGTCTTACCGTTTGTGCCTGTGATACCGATAAGTTTGAATTTGCTTGACGGATTGCCGTAATACTTACAAGCCATTTCCGCAATTTCAACTCTCGAATTTTCAACATACCAAACAGGTACATCTACATCTATTTTATCTTCGGCAACGATTAGTGACGCACCGTTTTTAACTGCCATTTCTGCATATTTATGTCCGTCCGTTTCAAAGCCTTTGATACATACAAAAATGTTTCCCGGAAGTACGTTTCTTGAATCGTACGCTATTCCGGTTATATCTATATCTTCATGCTCATCAAGCCATTTACTGCCTAATAATTCACTTGCTAACATTTGATATTTCCCCCTGTCCTATTAGTCTGAAGTTACTTGGCGGAATTCCACGCCTATTACTGTCGCAGGTGTAACCTCTTCGCCTGCCGCTATGCTCTGATTTACCGCATACGCACTCGACACTTCACTGTGTCCCGCACCGACAATCTCAAAGTTCAGTCCGCTCATTTCAAGAGTATATTTCGCATTATCCACGGACATTCCTTTAAGATTAGGTACTGTTACCGTATGTGTTTTGTCAATTTCTTCTGTATATAATATTACCGTTGAATCTTCGTTAAGCATTGTACCCGGTTTCGGAAGCTGGTCAACTACCGTATCACCGTCACCTCTCACTTGAACATTCAACTTTTTGTCAACAATGGCTTTCTTCGCCTCTGTCAAATCCATTGTTCTAACGTCAGGTATTTCCTGCTTAACGTCAGGTTCTTCATTTTCTGTGTACTGCTTTTCAACACCGAGATAGTTTAGTACATCTTCAATAACTTCACCTGCCAAAGGTGCGGCTATTG
>NZ_JBKVWU010000040.1:0-17050 GCF_046972485.1 Hominilimicola sp. | reverse complement strand
ATTTTCATCAATGTACAAAATATTAGTGTAGTCGATACAATTCGACACAAAATTTTAAATAGATTAGGACTTTGGTTTTAAGGAGGAAAACAAAATGAGTAAAAACAAGATTCAAGTTCCTGAGGCAAAGCAAGCTATGGAGCAGTTCAAAATGGAAGCAGCTAACGAAGTAGGCGTAAACCTAAAGCAAGGTTACAACGGTGACCTTACAGCAAAGCAAGCCGGAAGTATCGGCGGTCAAATGGTTAAAAAGATGATAGCTGATTACGAAAGCAGAATGAAATAAGACATTCTGAAAGTAAACTTACTATCATAAATTAATCAAATCACAAAAACGGTGATTAAAAATGAAAATCATTTTTAATCACCGTTTATCTTTTGCTTTATTTCCTGAACTATTTCAACCAACTTAAATTTAACAACAACTTCTTTATCGTTTTTGGTAATTATATCGTAAGTATCTTTATCAAGTTTTTCACGAAGAATTTTTTCGCTTTCTTTACTGAGCCGAACTTCCTCGCCCTCTTTAAAGCACAACGGCGGATACATAACGCACCACCAATTATGTCCTTCACCGCTGCCGAGAACAATCCTTACACCGTAATATTCGCCCGCCGGCAAAATCATTGACTTATATGTTTTTTCGGGAAACTCAAATTTACCGTATTCGGCGTGTGCCGTATATGAAAAACCGTTTTCACGAAGTACGTCATTCGCTATATCTTCAAATTCACTTAAATCGTTTATTATCTCATCGCGACATTCGTTTTTATCCGTTTTTGAAAGTCTGTCGCCGACATTTTTTAAAATTGCGTCACGCACCTTTAATTTAACTGCTTGGTCGTTATCATCGTCACTGTCCGCGATAATATGTAATCTTATCAAATTATCCTGCAAATCCGCCTGTACATCGTCCGAATATGCAGTTACACAAACCGTCATACAAAGTGCCACCAAAAATACCGCTATTATCTTATTCATAATTCATACCTCACCGATTTAATTTTGTATTGAAATTATTAACCTATTTTTCATCTCGCATACATATTTATTACGATTTTATGGAAATACTAAAGAAAAATCACAAGGAGGAAGTAATATGAAAAAATTAATATCTGTCGTTCTGGCATTTGCATTGATAACTTGCGGCGTCGTTTATTACACTAACGAAAACAACGCATATGCGGTAAGTGCCTCATCAAACGAAAAACAGCTTTTGGCAAGAGCGGTAAACGGCGAGGCACGCGGTGAGCCTTACGAAGGACAAGTTGCCGTTGCGGCAGTTATTTTAAATCGTGTACGTCATTCGTCATTCCCTAACACAATTTCGGGTGTTATCTATCAGCCGGGTGCATTTACGGCGGTCAGTGACGGACAGATAAATGTTCCTATCGATGAAAATTCTACGGTTTACAAAGCCTGCAATGACGCTTTAAACGGTTGGGATCCGTCCGGCGGCGCGATATACTATTTTAATCCCGACACCGCCACAAATGCTTGGATATGGTCAAGACCGCTTATTAAAACCATCGGCAAACACAGATTTTGCAAATAATATGAGAGAGAGGAAAATAATATGGAGAGAAAAAAAAGCATACACGTTTGGCTGTATACAATACTTATTGTAGGAATAATCGCCGCAGTCATATGGGGTGCTACCGCAACGAAAAATGCAAAAGCACTTGAAGTTACCACAGAAAATCAGTACAACAGAGCGTTCCACGAGCTTGTCGGTTATGTTGACGATATAGACACTCTTTTGAGCAAAACACAACTTACAAAAAGTCCCGCACAGCTTGCAAAACTTTCGAGCGATATTTTTAGACAAAGTGCAGAGGCAAAGTCATGTCTTGGTCAGCTTCCCACATCAGAGGTACAGCTTGACAACACGTCAAAATTTCTTTCACAAGTC
Organism: Hominilimicola sp.; assembly: GCF_046972485.1. Lineage (NCBI taxonomy): Bacteria > Bacillati > Bacillota > Clostridia > Eubacteriales > Oscillospiraceae > Hominilimicola > Hominilimicola sp. Next base: position 15,138 of record NZ_JBKVWU010000040.1, on the reverse strand, counting down.
GGCGATTACACCTATGTGCTTTCGCAGTCAATGATTAACGGCGAAGAAATTTCACAGGAAGAATATGACAATCTTGCGTCAATGAACGAATATGCCGCAACACTAAAAAATACGCTCTCAGAAATAGAAACAAAAATTTACAACGGAGAAGTACGCATTTCACAGTCACGGACAAGACAGCGCGGAACAGTCGCAGACGCGGCAGATTCAAACGTACTTGACGATTTGGCGAACGTAGAAAAATCATTTGACGAATATCCGTCACTTATATATGACGGTCCGTTCTCGGAGCATATTGAAAACAGAGAGCCTGCACTTTTGAAAAACGCACACACAATTTCACAAGAGGACGCACTGAACACCGCTGAGAAATTTGTCGGTACAAACGGCTTGGCTTTTGAAAGTCTTTCGGAAAATACCGCAATACCGTCATACACATTTGTGAAAAACACCGACTCAAATCAAATTTCAATAAGTATAACAAAAGACGGTGGATATATTCTTTCATATCTGAACAGCAGAAATATTGACGGCGAACGTCTTGACATTAATTCCGCAACAGACAAAGCGGCTGAATTTTTGCAGAAAAACGGTTTTTACAGTATGCAGAGCAGTTATTATGAAAAATCAGGCGGTATCGCAACGATAAACTTTGCATATGTACAGGACAACGTAACGTGTTACAGTGACCTTGTAAAAGTTCGTGTTGCACTCGATACAGGTGAAATTGTAGGTCTTGAAACAAACGGATATATTATGAATCACGCAGAGAGAAACTTATCAGCCCCTGCACTTTCCGTTGATGACGCAAAATCAAAAATATCCACAGGACTTGACGTGACCGCAACAAAACTTGCTCTTGTTCCGAAGGACAGTATGAGAGAAGTGCTTTGCTATGAATTTAAGGGTGTTTTTAACGGCAAAAACTTTTTAATCTATGTCAATGCCGAAAACGGTCGTGAAGAAGAAATATTCCTGCTTATCGAATCGGAAGAAGGAATTTTGACAGTATAATTTAATATATTGACTTTTTCGTGTATTTACGATACAATATATAATAGTATATTATAGGTACATTGTAAATATAGGAAAGGAAATAAAACCAATGAGTAAAAGATTATTTACTTCGGAATCTGTAACAGAAGGTCATCCCGATAAAATCTGTGACCAAATTTCTGACGCAATTCTTGATGAAATACTAAAAGAAGATCCGATGGCAAGAGTCGCTTGCGAAACTACTTGTACAACGGGTATAATCTCAATTATGGGTGAAATTACAACATCTTGCTATGTTGATTTCCCTAAGGTTGCAAGACAGGTTGTTCTTGACATAGGCTATGACAGAGCTAAATACGGCTTTGACGGTACAACTTGTGCCGTTGTTACGGCTATTGACGAACAGTCGCCTGATATTGCGCAAGGCGTTAATGACGGTTATGAAAACCGTGAACAAGGCGGTAATGACAACGAAAATTCAACAGGTGCCGGCGACCAGGGTATGATGTTCGGTTACGCTTGTGACGAAACACCCGAATTTATGCCAATGCCGATTTCTCTTGCACACAAAATGGCAAAGAAACTTACACAAGTAAGAAAAGACGGTATCCTTGATTATCTTCGCCCTGACGGCAAAACTCAAGTTACTGTTGAATATGATGACGATAAACCCGTAAGAGTTGACGCAGTTGTTGTATCAAGCCAGCATTCTCCTGATGTTGATATTCAAAAACTTCGTGAAGATATTAAGAGAGAAGTTATTTTAACAACTGTTCCGGCTGAACTTATCGATGAAAACACTAAGTTTTATATCAATCCGACAGGCAGATTTGTTGTCGGCGGTCCTAACGGTGACAGCGGTTTAACTGGAAGAAAACTTATCGTTGACACATACGGCGGTTATGCAAGACACGGCGGCGGTGCTTTTTCGGGTAAAGACCCTACAAAGGTTGACAGAAGTGCCGCATATGCATCTCGTTGGGTTGCAAAGAATGTTGTTGCGGCAGGACTTGCAAAGAAGTGTGAAGTTCAGCTTGCATATGCAATCGGCGTTGCACACCCTGTTTCAATAATGGTTGATACTTTCGGTACTGCAACAGTTGATGAAGATAAGATTGAACAGGCAATCGAAAAAGTATTTGATTTAAGACCGCACGCAATTATCAAACAACTTGATTTGAGAAAGCCTATCTACAAAAACCTTGCCGCTTACGGTCATATGGGACGTGAGGATTTAGGCGTAAGTTGGGAAAAACTTGATAAAGTGGAAGAATTGAAAGCTGCAATTAAATAACTAATAAAATCCGATGGCATTAACCATCGGATTTTTTATGCACTCAAAAAGCACATCTTACGATGTGCTTTTTGTAATACAAATAACTTTTTCATTAGAAATCTACTTCTGTACCGTAGTATGTGCAAGTAAACAATTTCTCCATCTGTTCCGGAGTAATTGAACGTGGGTTTGAACCTGTGCAAGCATCACCTACTGCAAGTTCGGCGATTGATGACAATTTTTCTTTAAATTCATCTTCCTTAACACCGAATTCCTGCAATGTCTTAGGGATATTCATAGCTCTGTTAAATTCTTCAATCTTAGCGATTAGAGCATTTACCTGTGCCTTTTCAGATGTTCCGCCAAGTCCTACACGTCTTGCAATATCTGCATAACGGTGCATAGCCTCTGGCTCGTGTGCGTTGTACTTAATTACATACGGCAAATAAATTGCATTTGCACATCCGTGAGGAATATGACCTGTTGAGAATGCCGCACCTGTTTTATGTGCCATTGAGTGAACTATACCAAGCAAAGCATTTGAGAATGCCTGACCTGCAAGACATTGTGCATAGTGCATTTGTTCTCTCGCGTTCATATCGCACTTATACGACTGCGGTAAGTAATCAAGCACCATCTCTATTGCCTTAATTGCAAGAGGGTCTGTAAACGGTGAATTAAGCGTTGATACATATGCCTCGATTGCGTGAGTAAGTGCGTCCATACCTGTGTATGCAACTTGCTTTATCGGCAATGATTCAACAAGCTGTGGGTCTACGATTGCAACGTCCGGTGTAATCTCGAAGTCTGCAAGAGGATACTTGATACCCTTTGCATAATCTGTGATAACCGAAAATGCAGTAACTTCAGTAGCCGTACCCGATGTTGACGGAATAGCTACAAATTTAGCCTTTTGGCGAAGTTTCGGGAATGAGAAAGGTGTACAGAGTTGCTCAAAAGTAACCTCAGGATATTCATAGAATGCCCACATAGCCTTAGCCGCGTCAATCGGTGAACCTCCGCCGATTGCTACGATTACATCAGGCTGAAAATCTGTCATAGCCTTTGCACCCTTCATAACAGTTTCAACTGACGGGTCAGGCTCAACACCTTCAAACAACTGTACTTCCATTCCTGCTTCTTTTAAATATGCTTCTACTTTATCAAGAAAACCGCCGCGACGCATTGAACTGCCGCCCGATACGACGATAGCTTTTTTACCGTCAATATTCTTTAGGTTTTCAAGTGAATCCTTTCCGTAATACAAATCTCTTGGTAATGTAAATCTTCCCATAATAAATAACCTCCTCTAATAATAAGAAAAAAGTAGTTGTTAAATTATTATCAATCTAACAACTACATTATATCACTTTATATTCAGTTTTTCAATGATTTAAACCTATTTTACAAAAAATTTACCTTTTGCATAAATTTCTTGGTTTATTTTGTACACTTTTTAAAATCATAAATTAAAAAATCTTGTTGCGATATTGAAAAATATCAAAATACTCGTTGCATCGACAATGGTCGTTATAAGCGGTGCCGCCATAACAGCGGGGTCAAGCTTACAACGCTTTGCAAGCATAGGCAGTGAACAGCCTATAAACTGCGAAATTATGACTATAAATATAATCGACAGACTCACCACAGTCGCAATTTGCAAATCACCTGACATTATCCATATTCGCACACCGTTTACGATTGCCAATATAACGCATATTACAAGCGAAATTCTGAATTCGGTAAATATGACTTTTAAGAAGTCTTTCAGTTTAATTTCGTCAACCGACATTCCGCGAATTATCATTGTTGAGCTTTGCGAACCACAGTTACCGCCCGTGCTCATAAGCATAGGAATAAACGATACAAGTGCAGGTATCGCCGCACACGCGTCCTCATATTTTGTTAAAATAGTTCCCGTTATCGCCGCCGACAACATCAGTATCAACAGCCAAAAAATTCTGTTTTTGGCGTGTTTAAAATCAGACGTTTTGAAATACGATTCCTCCGTCGGATTGATAGCCGCCATTCTTTCGATATCCTCTGTTGCCTCGTCCTGCATAACGTCGATTGCGTCGTCAAAGGTTACGATACCGACAAGTCTGCCCTCGTCGTCAACAACAGGCATTGTTACAAAGTCGTATTTATTCATATCCTTTGCAACGTCCTCTTTATCGCTCAAAGTATGCACGCATATTATGGTCTTATCCATTATATCGCACACTTTTTCATTCGGCTCGGCAAGCAAAAGATTTTTTACCGACAAATATCCCAACAGTTTTCTGTTGTCATCAGTGACATAACAAGTATAAATCGTTTCAGCCTCATTGATTGTACGTCTTATACGTTTGATTGCGTCACTGATTGTCATTTTCGGTCTAAGACTGATATAATCGGTCGTCATAAGACTTCCGGCACTGTCCTCGGGATATTTCAATATCTCATTTATCATCTGACGCATATCAGGTTCTGTATTTTTAAGAATACGTTTCACCACATTTGCAGGCATTTCCTCAACTATATCCGCCGCGTCATCAACGTAAAGCTCATCAAATACTTCCTTGATTTCATTATCCGAAAAACCGCGTATCAAAAGCTCTTGCTCATCGGTGTCCATAAGTGCGAATGTATCCGCCGCCAAATCTTTCGGCAAAAGTCTAAATAAAAGCGGTAAACTGTCCGAAGAAACCTCTGAAAACATTGCCGCTATATCCGCCTCATTCATTGACGAAAGTACATCTCGAAGTGATGAATATTTTTTGTTTTCAAGTAATGTTTCGATTGTCTTAGCCAATGCTGTCATTTTCATCACTCCTATCATTTTTAGTCCTATATATAGTATAACCTTATTTTTGCTTTGTGTCAATTTTTAATTCCGATTTTTGTGTAAAATATATTTTTGAAAAGTTTTTTATTTTTTTCAAAAAAACTATTGACATTTGTCTAAATATAAGTTATAATAGTCAAGCAGTCAAGAGTTGGCCCGGTAGTTCAGTTGGTTAGAACGCCAGCCTGTCACGCTGGAGGTCGTGAGTTCGAGCCTCATCCGGGTCGCCAACAAAAAAGGAAGTACAATGTACTTCCTTTTTTATTTTTAATTTCAGATATAAAAAAATGCCCTTATGGGCAAATTCTATAATGTAATGACCTCAACTTGATTTCCGTGTTCTTTTATTATATCAATTAAATCTTCTGCTTTTAAATACACTGTTGCGGTATTATCATTCGGATGTACGGCTATTAAGTGTCCCGTTTTTGCAAATTCTTTATCTATAAAAAATTTAACTTTTAACTCTTTATCGTTTAACAATCCGAACGGTGTAACCGCTCCCGGTATCACATCCATTATACTTTTCAACTCGTCCTCCGACGCAAAGCTTAAAGCACGAGTATTATTTTCCTTTCTAAACTCCTTTAAATTAACCTTTTTATCGCCTTTTACGGTTATAAGATAATAATTTCTTTTCTTATCATCTCTGACAAAAAGATTTTTCGCCTCCGCTTCGGGATAAGGAATATAAATCTGCGATACTTCTTCCATATTACAAACCGCTTTGTGTTCGGTTACTTCGTGCAATAAATTTTTTTCTTTTAAATAATCAAGTATTTCTTGTTTATTCATACTTTATCCCCTGTCCAAAATCGTTAAAAGATTTCGTTCAAACCGTTCGTCATCTTCTTTAGTTCTCTTTTTCGGGTTAAACGTCTTACCGCCTTTTCTGCCGGCTCGGCGTACTTTCTGTCCCAAAAACCTTTCAAACATAAGTTTATCGATATTATTGTTATCATAAATAAGTCCGCTGTTACCGATTGCGTACGCACTGCGTCCGAGTTCAAGCGACGCAACGCCGTAATCCTGTGTAACAATGACGTCACCCTTTTCACTGTCGTTTATAAGTGCAAGGTCAACTGCGTCCCTGCCCTTACTTATCGTCACAATCTTACTGTAATCCGAGCTTAAAATATGACTTGAATCGATATACATAACAACTTCGATATTCTTCTGTTTTGCAACCTTTTCAATAATTTCTTTAACAGGACACGCGTCCGCATCAACAAGTATCTTCATCATACATACCTTATAATCGCAATTATTACGCCCAAAATCGCACCGGCAAAAACTTCAATCGGAGTATGTCCCAAAAGTTCTTTCAGACGTTTTTCTGTTTTTGAAAAATCGGCATTCATAACAGACTCAACCAATTTATTAAGTATAGCAGCCTGCTGACCTGCACTTCTTCTGACGCCTGCCGCATCATACATAACCACAAACGACATAACCGCCGATATTGCAAAAGCCCCACTGTCAAAACCTTGCGTAAAGCCGATAGACATTGTAAGTGCCATTACAAAAGATGAATGTGAACTCGGCATACCGCCCGAACCGATTATTCTCTTAAAATCAAACTTCTTTTTATCCCAAACGAGTATCATCTTTAGTACCTGTGCCGCAAACCAACCTATAAGAGCCGTTATAAGCACCGAATTTGAAATAAGCTGTTGTAAATATGACATTAACTATCTCCTTTAGAATTTTCTATCAATTAAGTAATCTGTAAGATTTATAAGAAATTCCGCTTTTTCACCGAACATTTCAAGTGACTTCTTTGCTTTTTCCGAATATTCCTTTGCCAATTCCTTTGACTTCTCCAACCCTACAAGCTTTACATATGTATTTTTGTTTTCTTCCGCATCCGAGCCGATAGGCTTACCAAGCTCTTTTTCATCGCCTGTAACGTCAAGAATATCGTCCTGTATCTGAAACGCAACACCGAGATTTTGAGCAAATTCATCAACGGCTTTTATTTCTCCGTCACTCGCACCGCCCATCAACGCGCCGACTGTGCAGGCACTTCTTATAATTGCGCCAGTCTTGTTAAGGTGAAGATATTTAAGCTCATCAAGGGTAATATCCTTACCTTCACTCTCCATATCGACAATCTGACCGCCTATCATACCCTCTGTACCTGACGATACGGCAAGCATATTCATTGCTTTAATCGCCCTTTGAGGATTGTTGCCGTTGTACTGCGACACAACTTCAAATGCCTTGTTCAAAAGTGCGTCACCTGCCAAAATAGCGGTTGCCTCACCGAATTTAATATGACTGGTCGGCATACCGCGTCGTAAATCATCATTATCCATTGCAGGCAAATCGTCGTGAATAAGCGAATATGTGTGTATCATTTCAAGCGCACACGCAAACGGAATAACCTCATTTACATCACCGCCGCACATTTTACAAGTATTCATCATAAGTATCGGACGAAGTCTTTTACCGCCCGCAAAAACACTGTATCGCATTGCCTTGTATATAATATTCTGCGGATTGTCTTTTTCGGCAAGGTACTTATCAAGATAACCGTCTGTAAATTTAATCTGCTCTTTCAGCAATTCCTTTATATTATTCATTGTCCGCACCTGTAAAGTCCTCTTTTACTATTTCTCCGTCATCATTTGTCATCAGTATAGAAACTTTCTTTTCTGCCGTGTCAAGCATTTTCTGACAGCTTTTCGATAATTTTATTCCCTTTTCAAAAAGTCCGAGTGACTCGTCAAGAGTCACGTCACCGTTTTCAAGCTGTTCAACAATTTCTTCAAGTTCAGCTATTGACTGTTCAAATGTCTTTGCCATATCTATTCTCCCTTTACTACACAATTTGTCTGTCCGTCTTTCATTCTAAGCGTAAATTCCATACCCTTTTCCATATCGTTCGCACTTCTTATAACAGTTCCGTCCTCTTTTGTCGGAATCGAATATCCTCTTGAAAGAGTTTGCAGAGGACTTAACGCGTCAAGCTTTGCAGCCTGTTCCGCAAGCTGACGTCTTAGCGACATAGTTTTCATTTTAATGCAGTTATCCATAGATTTAACAAGCGAATCTATCTTCAAATAATAATCGTCAATCCTATCCTTAGGAGTACGCATTTTAAATCGTTTTAAAAGCAATTTACAGCTTTCGATACGCTTGACTATATTTTGAGAAATACGGTTTTTATCGGTATTTATTCTGTTTCTGAGTTCAATCATTGACGGTACTGCTATTTCTGCCGCCGCTGACGGAGTAGGTGCTCTCAAATCCGCAACGAAATCGGCAATCGTAAAATCTGTTTCGTGTCCGACAGCCGATATAATCGGTATATTCGAATTAAATATCGCCCTTGCGGTGATTTCCTCATTAAATGCCCACAAGTCCTCTATACTGCCGCCTCCGCGTCCGACAATCAGCGTATCAACCTCATTTGTTGCGTTAAAGTATTCAATCGCTTTAACAACGCTTTCCGCCGCACCGACACCCTGTACCTGTGCAGGATATATCACAATTTCAGCCATAGGATAACGTCTTGTTATAACATTTATAATATCCCTTACCGCCGCACCTGTTGAGGCTGTAACAACTCCGACACGTTTAGGGAATTTCGGAATAGGCTTTTTATGTTCAGGACGGAAAAGTCCTTCTTCTTCAAGCTGTTTCTTTAATTGTTCGTATGCTATATAAAGTTCACCCACGCCGTCGGGTATCATTTCCTCTATATAAAGCTGATACGAACCGCCCGCCTCATACACACTTACTCTTCCTCGTGCAAGGACTTTCATACCGTCGCTCGGTTCAAAGTTAAGCGACTGTGCACTGCCTCTGAACATTACCGCTTTAAGCACTCCACCCTCGTCTTTAAGCGTTATATAAAGATGTCCGGAATAATGATGTTTAAAATTCGATATTTCGCCCTTTATCCAAACATTATTAAGTATTATATTATGGTCAAGTATTTTCTTTACATAACCGTTTATCTGTGAAACGGTAGCAATTTTAGGTTCCAAGCCTATGCCTCCTTATGTGCCAGATGTGCAAGATATGCTGTTCCGACTGCATTATCGGTTGAATATTCCGCTTTTGCAAAATACACATCACCGTCAAGTTTTTTTGTAAGTCCGTTTCTTATAATTCCATTTGACGCAACACCGCCCACAATCAACACGCGGTGAGTGTTTGTGTCCGTCATTGCCTTATTTATCGTTTTAACAAGTGTATCACGAACATTTTCAAGTACGCCGAGTGCAAGAGCGGATTTATCGCATTTTTCACTCTCCGCCATGCGTGACGCTTTTGTTTCAACACCCGAAAAATTCATATACGCACCGTCAACGGCTATCGGAAGTTTTTCACCTTTTTCAGTCTTTAGAGCAAGCTGTTCCAAAGCCTTACCGGCAGGAAAATGCAAACCCATTTTTACGCCCACTCTGTCAATAAATTGTCCGGCACTTATATCCTTACTTCCGCCGATAATTTCATTGTCAAAATTAAATTCGTTGTAACGGCTTTTCAAAATTTCCGTTGTACCGCCCGAAAGGTGTACCGATATAAAATCGTTTTCAAGCAATTCAAAAGAGCCGCTTGAATATATTCCTGCCATTATGTGTCCGTCTTGGTGTGAAAATTCATACAAAGGCACACCCAAAGTATTAGCGACAACCTTTGCATACCCCTCACCTGCAAGGAATACAGGCATATATGATCCCTCTACACATCTCGGTCTTGTACTGACTCCAACCGCCTTAACATCTTTAAAATCAATCTGCTCCGACAATTTTTCATACATCACCGGCATTAATTTCATATGCTGAAAAACGCCGTCACTTTGACGTATTCCTCTTTCACCGTCTTTGACGTATAAAATCTGTCGTACATTTATATCGGTTTTTCCGTCAGTCCACGCAGTTGACGTTGTGTAATTGCTTGTATCAAAGCCTATTGTACTCACGCTAACTCCTTAAATACATTACCCAAAAGTCCGTTTACGAATGTAGGGTCACCGTCATCGCCGTAACGCTTTGCAAGTTCAACCGCCTCATTTATCGCAACTTTCGGCGGTACGTCGTCCATATACTTCATTTCAAATATTGCAAGCTTCATTATTGAAAGTGATGCTTTTGAAATTCTTGAAAGCGTCCAACCTGCTTTCAGATACTTTGCAACCGTATCTTCAAGCTCGCTTTCGTGTTCTTTCACTCCGTCAATAATCTGTCTTATATAACCGAGATTTGTTTCACATTCGGGACGTGCATTTAAAAGCTCCTCCAAAATTACGTCCATATCATCCTCGTGCATATTCATTTGGAACACTTGTGTAAAAGCAGCGTCCCTTGCTTGACTTCTCGTCTGTTTTTTCATATTTTTATTCCTTTCCCAAAATAATAAGGCTACTTAAATTCTATGTTAAAACTATACCACAATAACATAAAAAAATCAAGGCTTATGCCTATAAGACACAATCCTTGATTTATTTTCTCAGTCTTGAATATCCTCATCGTCCATAGAATCTTCATCAGTGTCAACAGTCGGTAAAGGTGTTTCGTTTACGTTGCTGTCAAGTTCGATTTTTTCTTCTTTTTCCTTTTCAAAGCTTACGCCTTCGATATGGATATTAACCTTTTGAACATCAAGTCCTGTCATTGTTTCAACGCTGTTTTTAACGTTTTCTTGAATTTCCCAAGAAAGTTCCGGTATTCTTACACCGTAATCCACCACAATATAAAGGTCAATCGTTGCAGTTGTTTCGTTCATATCAACCTTAACGCCCTTTGACGGATTTTTCTTTGCACCGAACATTTCGGCAATACCGCCGGCAAATGTTCCGTACATTCCCGCAACGCCGTCAATCTCTGTTGTTGCGATACCTGCGATTGTTGATACAACGTCAACTGAAATTTTTATATTTCCGATTGGTTCTTCTTCAACTTCTGCATTTGCAGTTGTTTCTTCGGCAGTTTCTTCGTTTATGCCGTCTTCGTTTTGAACATTCTTAATTTCTTCATCCATAATGCTACCTCCGTAAATTTTTCCGAATAAATTATTATATGTATATTATAACAGATAAATCACTTTACTTCAACTATTTTTATGTTTTGTGCTGAAATTTTAAGTTGTTCGGTTGCGATTGACGTAAGTTTTACTACATCTTCGTCTGAAAATCCGTCTTTTCGTACCATAATATTTGCCTCACTGCCGTCTACATACACACATATTTCACTGTAGCCCTTTGACTGTGCGATACTTTCGATTTCTGATTCTTTCTGTACGTTGTTTGCCTCTTCAAGAATTTTGTCACCGGCTTTTTTACGAATATCGGCGTCAAAGCTTTCGTTTTCGGCAGTTTGATTTAATATTTCAAGTGACTTTGAACGTGATGTTTCTTTATTCATCTTTGCCTGTTCAAAATAATTGCCAGAATCTGACGCGGTTTCTACCGTTACATTGCTTTCCTGACTGTCCGTTGCCTGTTCGCCGTCATCTTCCGTTACTGCCGTTTCCTCCGCTTGCTCGCTGTCGTTTTGTTCCGCGTTGTCCGTTGATGTTTCCTCCGCTACCGTATCGGAAGAAACATACTGTGCCTCACCGAGTTTCTTGCCGGTTTCAACGTAGCTTTCGCCGTCCTGTACCCTTATTGTATCTTGATACGACCAATTCAAGTATCCGGCAACTCCTATAAGTACCACAAGCGATGCCGCTATTATCTCCTTCTTCTTCAAAACCATTTTATTTTACCTCCTTCTTAAATATACATATTCTGTGTGCAGGCACGTCAAGTGATGCTGTAACCGCCTCGGAAATAGCACTTCTGACTGCACTGTTTCCGCCCCCGTCGGCAGTCACGATAACACCTCTGACTTTTGGATACACCTCTTTTACCACCATAGGTTCACCGTCTGTCATAACAGCCTTTTTATCCTCGCTTTCTTCCTTTTCTCTTGATGAAACTTTCGTTTCGTAAGCGATGTTCTTTTCCGAACTTGAATAATAGGTTATCATAACAGATACCTCTCCGGCACCGTCAATCTGTGAAAGAATGTTCGCAAGCCTCTCTTCTTCATCTTCAACACTTGTTACGGCTGCCGTAGGTTGTACGTCAGCTTTTTTATTTTTGTCCACACTTGCCACTGCCATAAGTACAACTCCAATTATTAATATTAAGCATATCAGTCTGTTATTCTTATTTTTAAATATTTTAAGTAAATCTTCCTTATTCATCATGCACCTCATAAGGTTTCAAACCGTATACCTCGCATATTCTGCTCCTTGCACGGTCCGTTAATTTATCCCCGTAAACGCGTACACTGTCTACCCCTGTAATCTCACCTTCGTCATTCACCATTATTTCACATTCCGCCGTAACCGATAATTTAAATTCTTTTTCCATTCGTGCTTTAATATCCTCGTTTATCCTGTTTTTCAGTTCTTCTATAACAAGTTCCGTCTGCATATTACTGCTGTCGGCTATGTTTTCCTGTACACTGTCAAAGCCGTCAAATATATCACTTTTTACAATAGCTGTCACAGGAGAAATGATACAGCTTATTATAACCAAACCTGTTATAACCTGTACATAACTGCGCCACTTTTCAGGTGCAATAATCCCAGCCATAGCCGAAAGCAAAGTCGCACCGATTATGGTTATGATGTATTCTTTCATTGCTTATCCTCCTATGCCAGTGGCGGCTAACATAATACTTATATTAATCATAAAAAGTACCGCTACCATAACCACTACCGCAAATATCGTTGTAACTGACTCCGACACCTCCCAAAGCATAGACGAAACACGTTTATCCGTAAGCGGTTCGGCTATTGATGATGTGAGTTTTAGCATTAACTGTATCACGCCAATTTTAAGTATCGGCAATACGCATATAACGCACATCATAATAATTCCCGATGTTCCGACCGCATTTTTCATAAGCCTTGTTCCGCTCACAACCGTTTCAAGCGTATCGGATAAAAACGTACCGACAACAGGTACAAGACTTCCTACCGCAAACTTAACCGCCTTACCGCTTACCGCGTCAAGTGCGGGAGAAGAAAAGCCGTATATCGCACTTATACCGGTAAAAATCGTTATGATCGCCGCCATAAGCCACTTTGAAATCGACTTAACCACCTTACAAAATCCCGAAAGCTGTACCTTGTCACTGATATTCCCTGCAACCGCAAGCACCGAACTGAACGCTATAAGCGGTACAAGGCACTTCTCAATAATTATCGACACAACATACACCGCCGCCGACATAACAGGCTGAAACGTTGACGCCGATACCGCTTTACCGCTTGTCGCAATCATAATCATCAACAGCGGTGAAAATTTCGTTATAAAGTCCGTCATTGCCGTAACAACCGTTGTTCCGTACTCCATAGCCGTTCCGAAACATTTTATCGCCGCCGCCGACATGAGCGTAAAGCAGGCGAAAAACGCCGCCTCACTTGTAGATTTATTTCCGAACGATGTTGAAATAGTTGTTATAATCCCCGAAATCGCCGCTATTATAAAAAGTATTATTACATCATCGGTACATTTCCTTATCTCCCCCATAATGTCGTCCGACAGCATATTTAATATATCAGTCGGATTTAACGACAAATCACCCGTCATACTCCTCTCCACCGTTTGATTAAACAAATCCTCACCCTCAAGTGTCGGTACGTCCGCATAAGCGGTTATCGGCATTATCAGCGTAAGGATAATGATTATTTTACACAGCAGAAAGTGCATTTACGCACACCTCCAAAAATTCCGTAACTATCGGCAGAGTCAGTCCCAATATAAACACCTTTCCGGCAAGCTCTACCTTTAAAGCAATAGCCCCCTCACCGCCGTCACGCAATATTTCCGCTCCGAACTGCGTTATATATGCCACACCGACCACTTTCATAACTGCCGTAAAATATCTTGTGTCCACACCGCTTTTCTCGGTTATAAGCGAAATCTGCGAAATTGCGGTTTCAAGCGTGTCAAGCGTAAAAAACAATATCACCGTCACTGTCGCAAGTGCAACAAGCAAAGCATATTCTTTCTTGTATTGCTTTACGGTCATTGACAAAATTCCGCCTATCAGCCCCACTCCTATAATCTTAAATATATCCATTCTTCTCACCTAAAGACTAAAAATATTTTTCACCGTATCAAACAAATCTCCGATTTGCTGTGACAGTATAAAAAGCACCGCCACAAGTCCGGCTATCGTTGTAAGCAAAGCTTGTTCGTCACGTCCTGCACGCGTTAAAAGCTGATTCAATACCGCTACGATTATTCCGACACCGGCTATCTGAAATATCAAATCTACATTCATAACTATATCTCCATTATATCAGCATAATAACAATCAACAGTCCGACAAGTACACCGCCGTTTCTGTACATTTTTCCGAAACGGCTGTATTCGCTCTGTGCCTGTTTTTCCTGCTCGGCTATCATACTTTTTATATATTTTATATTCTTTATCTGGTCATCAGTATCCGTTTTTCCTATGTTTTTCCCAAGTGTCATAAGTATATCTTTGTCCGCGTCTTTTAACGACAGTTTAGTACTGCATTCATTCACCGCATTTGTCCAAGCCGTTTTTATGCCTTTTTCATCCATATTTTCCGCGGCGAATTTAAACAATCCACATTTGTCCACACGCATAAATGCTTGTTTCAGCTTATTCATACTGAAATTTATTTCACTTTCGAGCATTTCAAGCGAAGTGATTATATTGTTTAAACTTTCCGCTCTTATTTTCATCGCAAAACTTATTTTAAACCCTAAATATCCACACGCAAAACCTGTCATTATCGCTCCGAGAATTTTCACCATTCCGTAAGAGCCTCCTCCACCGTTCCGATGCCCTTTCGCTTACTTAACGTTATAATTAAATCGAAAAATTTCAGCATACGTTTTAAATCGTCGCGTCTTTTTATCATATCAATATTTCTTCCGTGTATAGTTGCGATAACCCCCGCACCGCTGTTTGTTATCCGTTCGATTGCGTCAATGTCCGACTGCTTGCCTATTTCATCTGTGACTGAGTAAGAGAAAAGTATTGGTACAGGAC
>NZ_JBKVWU010000039.1:0-17336 GCF_046972485.1 Hominilimicola sp. | reverse complement strand
CCTTTACGATTTGCAATATCTCAACATAAAAAAATACACTGTAACGGATAATTTTGCCGATACAGTGCAAATTGATTTAGACTTTTTGACTTTGAGTCGATTTTTCTTACATATTCCACAGCATAGTGTACATCACTTCTCCGTTATGTTCGTGGCGAAGTGCACCGTCAATGATAAAGCCGGTACGGGTTGCGAATGCAAGAGCCTTTCTGTTTCTTGCGTAAATAGGTATGTGGAGCATATTGTACTCCGATTTCAGAAAATTTATAAGTGCCGTTCCGATACCTTTGTTTTGATATTCTGGATCGACGAAAAGCCCCGTTATTCTGTTATCCTCCGTCACACCGGTAAAAGCGACAATCTTGCCGTCAATGATGTAAACAAAATTTTCTTTGCCGTTTATGTATTTTTCTTTTACAAAATCGTAATGTGTTTCCCAAAAGTTTTCTTCAACAAATGAATTTGAATGAATTGTTGTTCGCAGCCATAAATCCATTACTTCATACGTTTGAGAAGGTTTCATTCGTTCTATATTTTCCATATTATCAAGTCCTAAATATTATAAGTAAATTCTTCAGGCGTTACAGTGCCTTTTGCGATTGCCTCAGCTTTTAAATCAAAGTAAAGCTGAGTAAATGATGCCGATATATACGGCTCAAGGAACAAAAATCCTATACCGAATGTAATACAGCTTAGAATTATCCAACCGAAAAACGAAAGTGAGAATAAAAATATTCTGCCTTTGTTTCCGTCGGTAAGCGATTTTGTAACTTCAAATGCTCTGCGTCTGTCCATAGCCGGATTTTCGGCAAGAATATAAGGAATCATTGAGTATTGGAATGATTTGATAATTCCCGGTATGATGAACAACAGCGACCACAAAAATGTATAAATCGCAACAAACACATTAATACCGATTACGTTGCCGAGATTGTTTTTATAAGGGAAAAACAAATCGTATACATTAGGTGCGTTGACAGTTGCCTTTATGAAAAATCTGCACGATCCCACGCTTAGAGGGAATGTGACAAAAAGAGTGATTAATATTTGAAGTACGGCTGATATTGATGTACCTGCCGAACCGGCGTCCGAATTAACCATATTAGTCACTGTGGCAACCGAAGTTCCGAGTGATGTGATAAGTGAAACCAATATACATACTCCGAATGAATACCAGTAGTTTGACTTTAAAACGTCTTTAGCTCTTGTTTTTAGTTCTGCAAAAGTAGTTTTATACATATTGCCAAGACCTCCTTTATATTTAAGATATATCGCATAAAGTATATCATATGCAAAATAATTTTTGTAGTAGGAAATTCATAATGTAAAGTAAACTTAATAAAATATACTTGTTTATACAAAGAAAATGTTATATAATAAAGGAGTATATATATTATTGTAATTTACAAAGGAGATATAGCGATGAGTAAGAGTGTCAATTTGTATGTAGTGGTACCGTGCTATAATGAAGAAGCTGTTTTGCACGAAACATCAAAGCAAATGCTTGAATTATTCGGTGAAATGAAAAATGACGGACTTATAAATGACAACAGCAGAATCGTTTTTGTAGATGACGGTTCTAAAGATAAAACATGGAGCATAATAGATGAACTGACTAAGGCTCATACAGAAATATCGGGAATAAAGCTTGCCAAGAATGCCGGACATCAAAATGCACTTTTCGGCGGTCTTATGACAGTTAAAGATGACTGCGACTGTGCAATATCCATTGATGCGGACTTGCAGGACGATATACACGTAATACCTGATATGGTGAGAAACTTCATTGACGGATATGACGTTGTTTACGGTGTAAGAAACAAACGTGATACCGATACATTCTTTAAACGCACAACGGCGGTAGGATTTTATAAATTAATGCAGTTTATGGGCGTTAATATTGTATTCAATCACGCGGATTACAGATTGATGAGCAAACGTGCGCTTGACGGATTGGCACAATTCCCTGAGAGAAATCTGTTCCTAAGAGGAATGGTTCCGCTTGTCGGCTATCGCTCAACGAATGTGTATTACGACAGAAACGAACGCTTTGCGGGCGAGTCAAAATATCCGTTAAAGAAAATGCTTTCATTTGCGTTTGACGGTATAACTTCATTCAGCATAAGCCCAATCAGAATGATTTCGGTATTCGGTGCGATTGTGTGCGTGTTTGCGTTCATTATGGCGATATACGCACTTGTGCAGAAAATTATAGGTCACACAGGTGCAGGCTGGGCGTCACTTATGGTTTCGATATGGTTTATAGGCGGTGTACAGCTTTTGTCTGTCGGACTTATAGGCGAGTATATCGGTAAATTGTATAAAGAAGTTAAACGCCGTCCAAGATATATTATTGAAGCATATGTAAATGAAAAAGAGAAAGAGGACGATAAATAATGATATATGATGTTGCAATAATCGGCGGAGGTCCTGCCGGAATGTCAGCTGCCATATACGCCGCAAGAGGCGGTATGAAAACGCTTGTAATCGAAAAAATCGCATACGGCGGTCAAGCAATAAAAACATATGAAATAGACAATTATCCGGGATTTGCAAACAATCCGACAGGTGAAGAACTTTCAAAAGCAATCGAAGAACATGCAAGAAAATTCGGCGCAACATTTGTTTCGGAAAATGTTAAGTCAATCGAAAATGCCGAATACGGCATAAAGGTTATTCACACAAGAAGAAATACTTATATGGTAAAGTCAATAATTTTTGCAACAGGTGCAGTACCAAAAACGCTCGGTGCGGACGGTGAAGAACAGTTTACCGGTGCAGGTGTTTCGTATTGTGCGACTTGTGACGGTGCGTTTTTTAAAGATAAGGACGTGTGCGTTGTAGGCGGCGGAAATACGGCTATGGAGGACGCATTGTATCTTGCGGGATTTTGCCGTAAAGTCTATGTCATAAACAGAAGCAAGAAGTTCAGAGCGGCGGCTACAATGGTTGAAAACGTAAAAAGAAACGGCAAAATAACCGTGCTTACAGATACCGTAGTTGATAAATTCGTAGGCTCGAATATGCTTGAAGGTGTTGATATTAGAAACACTGTAACAGACGAAAAGAGTATTTTGAACGTATCGGGTGCGATTGTTGCAATAGGCGTAAAGCCGTCGTCCGATCTTGCAAAAGATTGCGGGGTTGAATGTTGTCAGCACGGATTTGTCAAGACGGATATGTACCTTGCGACTAACATAAAAGGTATATTTGCCGCAGGTGACGTAAGAGTATCACCGTTAAGACAGGTTATAACAGCGGCGGCAGACGGTGCAATCGCCGCGACAAGTGCGGTTAATTATGTGAATGAACTCGGGATTAAAAGCATATAAAAGGTAAAAGGATAAAACTATGAAGACACTTATAAAAAATGCCGAAATAGTAACAATGACGGGCAAAAAGTACAAGAACGGCTGTATATTGTTTGATGAAAAAATACAGTATGTAGGTGAAGATAAAGCATTTGAGGCGGATAAGATTATTGATGCAGAGGGTAAAATCGTTATGCCAGGACTGATTGACGCACATTGTCATGTCGGAATGTTTGAAGATTCGCTTGGATTTGAGGGTGATGACGGTAACGAGGACAGCGACCCGATAATGCCGCACCTTCGTGCGATTGACGGAATAAATCCGTTTGACCGTGGGTTTAAAGACGCGTATAACGCAGGTGTTACAACCGTTGTAACAGGACCGGGCAGTGCAAACCCTGTGGGCGGACAGTTTGCGGCGGTTAAGACGTACGGAATATGCGTAGATGATATGATTATTAAAACACCTGTTGCAATGAAATTTGCACTTGGTGAAAACCCAAAATGCGTGTACAATGAAAAGGACGAGGCACCTGTTACGCGTATGGGAACAATGGCATTGATACGCGAATTGCTTATAAAATCAAGAGATTATATGAATCAGCTTGACGCATATAATGAAAACAGCGAAGAGCACGACAAGCCTGAATTCGACATAAAGCTTGACGCAATGATACCTGTACTCAAAAAACAGATACCTGTTAAAATTCATGCACACAGGGCAGACGATATTTGCAGTGCAATCAGATTGGGCAAAGAATTTGATATTTGCGTTACGCTTGAACATTGCTCGGACGGTGACAGAATAGCACCGATTTTGGAACGTGAAAAATTACCTGTAATGCTTGGTCCGACACTTTCGGACAGAAGTAAACCGGAGCTTAAAAACTTAACCTTTGATACATATAAAAATCTTTCGGACAGAGGTATTGACGTTGCGATAATAACAGACCACCCCGAAATTACGATTGAAAATCTGTCGCTTTGTGCGGTTATGGCGGTTAAGCACGGTATGGACGAAGAAAAAGCACTGAAAGCGATAACCTCCACAGCGGCAAAAAACTGTTGGATTGACGACAGAGTGGGTACGCTTGAAGTCGGTAAAGACGCCGATATTGCAGTGTTTACAGATTTGCCGACAAGATTTGAGTCTGAATGTGTTATGACGTTTATAGACGGAAAATGTGTAACAGACATAAAGTAAGAATGGGACGATAAAACGTCCTTTTTCTTTTATACAAAAACATTGTTTTAAATTAATTTGTTTTGGGCAAAGTGACAAAAATTGTAGAAATAGATACAAAGTTATTTGTAAGTGTCGGAAAATAAACACCGATATGAAAATTGACTGTTGACGTACAAAGTGACGGAATTTATAATATGTATTGATGAGATTAATGTTTTCGGAGATGTAAATATATGAAGAAAAATGATGTGAAAAATGATAGTCGAAAAGACAATAATTTAATGGTAAAAATAGCAACTTTTATTGTTGATAAAAGACGTGCATTCTATTTAATATTTGCACTTGCACTTGTATTGTGCGTAATATCAATACCGAAAGTGCAGGTAAACAACGACATAAGTTCATATCTTCCCGAAGAAACGGAAACAAGACGCGGACTTACTTTAATGGACGATGAGTTTATTACATACGATACGGAAAAAATAATGGTTACGACCATAACAACCGAAACAGCGGAAAAGCTGAAAGATAAACTCGAAAAGGTTGACGGAGTAAAAGAGGTTGAGTTTGAGAATGACGATGACCATTATAAAGATTCTGCGGCATTGTTTACGGTTACGCTTAGCGTGCGTGACGATTTGGACAGAGAACTTGAAATTGTCGATGATTTGAAAGCACAGCTTGACGGATATGACTTCTATGCTTATTCCGACAGTATAGACGACAGTTCTAAACAGCTTGAAAAAGAAATGACCGTTATTTTGGGTATAGCACTTGTGATAATTATAGCGGTTTTGCTGTTCACGTCACAGAGCTTTATGGAAGTGCCGATATTCCTTATAGTATTCGGTGTGGCGGCACTTTTGAATATGGGTACGAACTATCTGCTCGGTGAAATTTCGTTTATTACAAAGTCGGTTGCGGTGGTGTTGCAGTTGGCACTGGCGATTGACTATGCGATTATCCTTTCGCACAGATTTGCGGAGGAAAAGCAGACAAAGAATGCGTATGACGCGATAGTAACCGCACTTTCAAAGGCTATCCTTGAAATCAGCTCATCAAGTCTTACAACACTTGCAGGTCTTGCCGCACTTATGGTAATGCAGCTTAGAATCGGTATGGATATGGGTTTGGTACTTTGTAAAGGTATCATATGCAGTCTTGTTACGGTGTTCTTTATTATGCCCGGCTTACTTTTGGCATTTTCGGATAAGATTGATAAAACAACTCACCGTTCTTTTGTGCCGAGTATCGAGAAATGGTGTAAGGTTGTTATTAAATTAAAGAACATTGTACCTTACATATTTATTGCGATTATAGCAGTCGGTGCGGTGCTTTCGTCAATGAGTAACTATGCTTTTGACGCCACAGCCGAACAGCTTAAAAAGCCGACCGAAAACTCAATCGCAAAACGAAAGGTTGACGAAATTTTCGGTACGGATCATCAGCTTGCTGTAATTGTTCCGTCCGGTGACTATGACAGAGAGGCAAAAGTTATATCGCTTGTCGAGGAAAATCCGAGCATAAATTCGGCTTTGGGTCTTGCAAATACGGAGCTTGATGACGACCACATACTTACCGAAAAAATCAATGCAAGAGAAACTTCAAAGCTTATGAATATCGATTATGATTTGTGTTGCCTTTTGTTTCAGGCATACGGCGCGGAACACGATGAATACAATGCAATATTCGGTGATGTAAATGATTACGAAGTGCCTATAATCGACTTGTTTATGTATGTACACGAGAAGATGGATTTGGGTGTAATCAATCTTGACGAAGATCAAACGAATGATATTAACGACCTTTACGACAAGCTGACAGACGCGAAAGACCAGCTTGAAAGCGATAATTATTCAAGAATAATCTTTACATATAAATGTGACGTTGAAAGTGACGAGGCATATCAAATGCTTAAAGACGTCAGAAGTGACGTTGAAAAGTATTATGACGAATGTTTGCTTGTCAGCGACAGTGTAAACAGCCGTGACTTGGGTGATTCGTTCGGCGGAGACAATAATAAGATTAATCTTATAACAATCTTGGCATTGCTTTTGATATTGATGTTCACATTCCGTTCGGCAGGTGTTCCGGTGCTTTTGGTACTTGCGATACAGGGAAGTGTGTGGATTAACTTCTCAATTCCGTTCCTTACAGGGCAGAGATTGTACTTCCTTGCATACTTGGTTGTAAGTTCAATTCAGATGGGTGCTACGATTGACTATGCTATCGTATTTACGAACAGATACCTTGAATTAAAGGAAACAATGGATAATAAACAGGCGGCGTCAACCGCACTTAACCAATCGTTCCCGACAATTCTTACATCAGGTTCAATCCTTACACTTGCGGGATTTCTAATAGGTATGATTTCGACAAATGCTATTATATCGGCACTCGGTACGGCACTTGGACGCGGAACGTTAATATCAATAGTTATAGTAATGATGGTACTTCCGCAAATTGTACTGTTGTGCGATAAGTTTATTGAAAAGACCGCATTCGGTAAAAAGGTAACAGATGGCGACAAAGCGGCGAAGAGAGAAATGTCCGGAATTATGTTCGTCAACGGTCATGTCAGAGGTCACGTTTCAGGCTTTATGGACGGTGTATTCTACGGCTTGGTAAAGGGTGATATAGACGCGAAAGTCGAACTTGGAAATCAACAGGATTTGTTGCTTACAGAGAGTAATGAAGATAATATAAAAATAGATGAAAAGCAGGAGGATGAGGATAATGAGAACAACGAAGAAGAACAATAAAATCATATCTTTTCTGACTGCACTTGTTATAATGCTGAATATATTACCTATGTGCATTGTACAGGCAGACGACACTGTTGCAATATCGACAGTGAACGACCTTAAAGATTTTTTTGAAAAGTGCGTATATGACGAGTATTCAAAAAATAAGAAGTTCGTATTACAAAATGATATTGATTTAAACGGCGTGGAAATAAAAAGTGCGGAGGTATTCTGCGGAACTTTTGAGGGCGGCGGTCACAGTATAAAGAATGTTAAGCTTTCATTTGAGGGTTCAAATAAAGGACTTTTCTGTTCAGTGACAAAAGAAGGTCAGATCAGAGATTTGAACATAACAGGAGATATAAAGGTTACAGTCGGAACCGATACGGAATCGGTTTTTAGACAAAAAGCCACCTCGATTTTGAGTAAGACTGATATAAATACTCAAAATTTTGATAAAGGCTCAAAAGGTGCAGGCGGACTTGTCGGCTATAACGCGGGTAAAATCGTAAACTGTTCATACGGCGGAAATATCAAAGGTCAGAAACAGGTCGGAGGACTTGTCGGCTACAATGCAATGACCGGTGTTGTTGATTCTTCCGCAAATTCGGCTACAGTTGTTGGTGACAGTGAAACAGGCGGTATAGTCGGTTACAATGAGGGTAGAATAAAGCTAAGTCGAAATGACGGAAAGGTATGCCCGGATGCAAACGAAAATACGGTAAACGCCGGCGGTATCTGCGGTAATAACGAGGGTGCGGTTGTTATTTGTACAAATAACGGCATTGTCGGCGGCGAAAGCTTCGGCGACAATATCGGCGGTATAGTCGGTACACAAAGCGGTGAAGTAAGAGAATGTATCAATAATGCAGCTGTTCAGGGAAGAAGAAGTGTCGGCGGTGTAGTCGGTCGATTTGAACCGTATACAGATATTGACTTGTCTTATCAGAGTGCAAAAGCGGCGATGGAAAAAGATATAGATACATTCCAAAACGATATTTCAAGTGCAAGAACAAAGTTGATTGAATACGGTTTGAAACTGTTGACAGGTTCAAATGATGTATCGGGAATTATGTCGCTTTTAGGCTTGGGTGACGCAAAAAATAATACACGTTCAAGGCTTGACGTTCTTACGGATTCAGCCGTCAATATGATGGACAGTATAACAAATGCGGTAAATTCAGCGTCTGACAGTAATGTGACAGGTTCGCTGAAAGATACGCTTGACCAAGCAAGAGGAGATATATCTTCGTTTACAGACGAATCAAAGCAGTCAATCAGAGATGTGAGTGATTCGCTTAATACTTCTCTTGAATCGCTTGATGATTTCCTTGACGAATTTGACGGCAAGGGTGATGAATTGTCAGACCTTATCGACAATTTGAACGATTCGCTTGATAAGGGCAAAGATGATGTTGATGATTCAAAAGACAAACTTTCAAATCGTCTTGACAAGATGGAAAAAGATATTGATGATGTAATTGATAATCTTGACGATACAAATGAAGAATTGAAGAAACTTTTAAGACAGCTTAAATATGTATCGGGTGATGTCGGTGATTCGGTCAGTGATACAATGGAGAATCTTGACAACCTTGTTTTGAATATGAGCAAGGAATTGAAAGGCTTAAAAGATACAATTAAATCATTTAAAGATGTACTTGATAAGTTGGGTTCAACACTTCCTACATTAAAGCCGTTGCCTACATTAGGTCATATAACAAGACCTACGGCAACGCCAAGCAATGGCGGTAGTGGCGGTAACAGCGGTGGAAGCAACAGCAATAATGATACTTCTTCGGAAAGTGTAAAATCTGAGGACGATATTGATCCGGGATACAACGTAACACCTGACGGTGAGCTTGACAGCAGTTATGACGTTGAACCGTCTGTTGTCGGTATGCTAAAGGATATGTTGTTCACAACGGCTAAAGCGGCGGAAACAGATGATGAAAAAACTGCAATAAGTGATTTGAAGAGTACGGATATTTCATTGCCAAGACTTATCGGTGATGAAAATGCCGATACGGCACTTGTGAAATATTGTATAAATAACGGTACCGTAGACGGAACCGAATCGACAGGTGGTGTAGTCGGATGTGTCGGCTTTGAGTCGATAGTTCGTTCCGGTGAAAACCTTACTTTGCCTGACGGCACTAAAGTAAATTCCGATTCTGTTTTGAAAGCTGTAATTGATTCTTGTATAAGTTTCGGTAATGTAACCGCAGAATCAAAATATGCGGGCGGTATTTGCGGTAAGAGTGATATAGGCGATATAAAAAATTCGCTTACAACAGGTGAAATTACTGTAAATGACGGCAGTTACAGCGGTGGTACGGCAGGATATACAAGCGGAAATATAGATAATTGTATTGCGATAAATGATGTTGACGGTAACGACCATATCGGCGGTATTGCCGGCTCGGCTAAAAATATTAATACGTCATATTCGCTTCCGAGATTGGACGGTAAAAAAGATGATGCCGGTGCGATAGTGGGATTTGTTGACGGTGACGTTACGGGTTGTTATTTTATTGATGAGGGACTTTCAGGTATAAGCGGAATGAATCTTGAGGGCAGAGCAGAGGCTGTCAAGCCTGACGATATGACAACGTCTGACGGCAGTTTCCCGAGCCGTATGCCACTTTTGGATAACGGTAATTTCTATATGGCGGACGGAGATAAATTCCTTCCGCAAATAAAGAGCTTGGCTCAAAATGACGCCGAGAGTATAGGTGCGATTTTGCAGTCAAAGTCAACAGAACTTTCAAGATTTCATTTCAATGTTATATTCAAGGATAAAGATAAAGAATTGAAGTCAATGACCGTTGATTACGGTACTGTATTAAATGACAGCGATATACCGAAGCTTACCGCTGACGGCAGTGAAGTTCCGATGTGGGATAAGGACGTGAAAAGTCCTATCATACGTCACACTACATTTTCGGCAGAATACAACAAGGCAACAACGACTATTTCATCAGGCGAAGAACCGCCGTTAATGCTTGCCGAAAGCGTATTTGCGGATAACACAACATTGTCGCTCAAAGAGGAAGATGTTGACCACGTTTTTGACGGCTACAAAAACGGTAAGGCATACTCATTTACATTAAGTAAAGATGCTTATGATGTTATAAAAGTACATATTCGTGACGATAAGAAAAAGGCGGCAAAGATTGCAGTACAGATTGACGGTAAATGGAGTATGGTTGATTGTACGATTGACGGCAGTTATGCGGTTTTTGAAACGGCAAAACCTTGTAAATATGTATTGCTTTATAAGAAAATATCGCCGATTGTACCGATTGCGATTTGTGGGGGAACGGCTGTTTTGCTGATGGCTGTGTTCATTGTGCTTAGGAGGATAAAAAAACATGGAAGAAGTAAAGAAAAAGAAAACGTATAGGAATTTTACACGTTCTGAAAAAGCGATTGTCCATGCGTATGTCGAACTTATGCAAAAGAATAAGAAGATAACCGTTACCGATATTGTCAATACGGCTGATCTTAACAGAAGTACATTTTACGCACATTTCAAAACAGCTGACGATGTTCGCGAAAAAATCCAGACGGACGTTATAAATGAACTGTTCGGTTCGATAAATAAAAACGCAATTAAGAGTGTTCTTGAAGATCCGTATGATATTATGAATCACGTTCGTGAATTTATTGAGGACGACGAGGAAATGTATAAAATGCTCTTGAATACAGACGGTGCGGATAAGTTCCTTAAAAGACTTCGCGATATAGTTATTGAAAAGTGTATGAGTGATGCGTCAGAAGCTTCGTATATCAGCGATAAAGAATCGTTTGAAATGAATTTGAGATTGTTTATCGGCGGTTATGTTTCGGTTATTGAGGATTGGGCGGCAGGCAGTATTGGTATGTCACTTAAAAAGTGTACCGAAATTATGAGCGAATCAATTAAAATTTGCATTCAAAAATATGTGAAAAGATAGCCACCACTCCGGCACTATGTGCCACCTCTCCTCAAGGAGAGGCGTTAGGCTCCCATAGAGGGGCTGTCGGCGTAGCCGACTGAGGGGTGGCAAATATGAAAAAGCATAAATCGTCTGTTTGCGTATACAATAAATCCGTAGGGGCGATCATTGGTCGCCCGAGTGAATATAAAATTAAAACCACCACTCCGGCACTATGTGCCACCTCTCCTCAAGGAGAGACTTTCGGCTCCCATAGAGGGGAGCTGTCGGCGTAGCCGACTGAGGGGTGGCAAATATAAAACACACGATATAACTTAAAATATCGGTATGGAAAAAATCATACCGATATTTTTTATTTATAATATTAAAATTTTTTGAATTTTTCACCAAAAGGGTATACTAAAAACGATTTTTTTGTTATACTGAATATATAGAAACAAAAAGCGAGGTAAATATGGAGTATAACGAGCAAAAACAGGAACGTGTAATTTTAGCGGGTGTACATCGCGGTATGCGTGACGCACTTTGGGATACAACTGAAGAATCAATACATGAGCTTGGCGAATTGGTAAAAACGGCAGGCGGTATTGTTGTGGGTGAAATGATTCAAAACAAGGCTGATTTGGAAAGTGCAACGTATATGGGCGAGGGTAAACTTGATGAACTCAAAATTGCCATAGAAACGCTTAATGCCGATATGGTTGTGTTTGATGATGAGCTTTCGCCTGTACAAATGAGAAATATAAGTGATTTTCTTGAAATAAAAGTGCTTGACCGTTCTATGCTTATACTTGATATTTTCGCAATGCGTGCAAAAAGCGGCGAGGGTAAACTTCAAGTTGAACTTGCACAGCTTAAATACCGCTTGCCGCGACTTCGCGGTTTCGGTGTGGAAATGAGCCGTACAGGGGCGGGAATAGGCACAAGAGGTCCGGGTGAAACGCGTCTTGAAAGTGACAGACGTCATATAAGACGAAGAATTTCGGCACTTGAAGAAGAAATCAAGGAACTGAAAAAACATCGTGGACTTATTCGGGACAGACGCAAGAAAGACGGTGTTATAACTGCGGCACTTGTGGGTTACACGAACGCAGGCAAATCAACGCTTTTAAACACGCTTACAGACGCACAGGTGTTTGCGGAAGATAAACTTTTCGCAACGCTTGACCCTACATCAAGAGCGATAACACTTGACGATAACAGAAAAATATTACTTGTCGATACTGTTGGTTTTATAAGAAAACTTCCGCACCATCTTATTGAGGCTTTTAAATCAACACTTGAAGAATCGGTTGTGGCAGATGTGCTTTTACACGTCATTGATGCGTCGGGGGAAGAAATGGACAATCAAATCACAGTCGTGGAACAAGTTTTGTCTGACATCGGTGCGGTCGGTAAGCCGGTTGTGGCGGTGTTTAATAAGTGTGACAGGCTTGAAGATTATCCGATAACTAATTTAAAGAGTGACAAGTGCGTATATATAAGTGCCAAGCACAGAACAAATATTGATAAATTGATTGAAGCGATAGCCGACACCGCACCGGGTAAAAAGCAGAAAGTTAAGGCTTGCATACCGTACAGTGCAGGTTCGCTTGTGAATGAACTTCATGAAAATCAAAAAGTAATATCAGAAGAATACGGCGAAAACGGCACTGTAATGGAGCTTATGGTAGACGCTCAAATGTATGATAAAATAAGGGAGTATATTTTGTAAAATGTCAAAAAAAGACGTATACAAAACGGTAAAAAAGCAGTCGCAGTCACTGCTTATAGAGAAAAAATCAAAATTTATTGCAAATGTAAAACCTGTTGACAATGAAGATGACGCACTTGCGTTTTTGAATGAAATGCGTTCAAAGTATTCGGATGCAACGCATAATGTTTACGCATATGTGATTGACGAAAATAATATTTTTCGTTACAGTGATGACGGCGAACCGTCGGGGACGGCAGGAATGCCCGTTCTTGACGCAATCCGTAAATCCGGGATAGTTGATGTGGTTGTGGTGGTTACGCGTTATTTCGGCGGTACACTTCTCGGAACGGGCGGACTTGTACATACTTACGGAGCATCGGCAAAACAGGGACTGATTGAGTCGGAAATAGTTATAAGAAAGCTTTGCGATATAGTTTCTGTAAAAGTTGATTATTCTTTGCTCGGAAAAATGCAACATGAGATTATGACTAAGGGATATTTGCTTGAGGACACTATTTACGAAGATGAGGTTACTTTTATCATATCGTGTCCGATTGATACGACCGATAAAGTTATTGCGGAAATAATCAATATGACGAATGCAGGAGCGGTTTGTGAAAAGATTGATAAAAAATATGTTGATATTAAGGAGGAAGAGGGATGAAGAAAGTAATTAAAGCGATATGCTGTATATTGGCTGCCGTTATACTTGTCGGCGGCGGATATGTGGCAGGGCAGAGAGCAAAACAAAGCAGTATCGTATCGGCACTGCCTAAAAATATTCTCGATATGCCGAAAGAGAGCAATGAGCCTTCAGAAAGTGCTGAACCTGAGAGTAAGCCGTCGGAAGATGTGCCTGAACCGAAAGAGGATGTAAGAATAATAAATAAATCGAATGAGTCAGCAGTTGATTCAACGTGGAGTACAGTTGAATCATCGAGCAACACAACCGATAACGGTGCACTTACATTATACACTTCCGCACAAAAAGACGGTGATGAATTTATTTGGGACGACAGTCAAAAGTGGGTGCTTGAAGTATCGGACGGTAACGGCGGATATTATACATTGTTTGACCAAAATGTAAGTAACGGAAGTGTTTATTACGATGTTGCCGAAAACGACAACGGTACGAAAAATATAAATGTATATGTTTTCACCGGTGCGGGAACAACAATAAAGCAATATACACACACAGAAACGGGATTTTCCGAAAAGAGCGTGTATGAATCCGGTGCTGTAAACAGAGTGTTTACAACAATCCCGTCATATAAATAACACAGTTCATAGAGGAGGAAATACAAATGGAAATCGAATTGACAAAGGAAAACTATGATGGTGAAGTTATAAAGTCAAATATGCCTGTGCTTGTTGACTTTTGGGCTTCTTGGTGCGGACCTTGCAAAATGGTTGCGCCTATAATCTCTCAAATTGCAGAGGAATACAACGGTAAAGTCAAGGTGTGCAAGGTTAATGTTGACGATCAAGGCGAGCTTGCCGCTCAAAATGCTATTGTTTCAATACCGACTGTAATTTTATTTATAGACGGCAAACCTGTTAAGAAGATTGTCGGCGCACATTCTCTTGACGATTACGAGGACGCAATAGATGAATTTATATGATTAAAACTGATTAATTATTCAGTACAGTGCATAAATATTCATACACAATGAATATTTATGCACTGTTTTTATATGATTTAAACTTTTTTGTCAAAAAGACTTGCATTTTTATTCAAAAAGGAGTATAATCATAAACGTATTTGAAATTTTGGAGGGTTAGTAATGCTTGATGAAGTTATACAATTAGATAAAAAATATTATTTGAATACTTTCGGCGACAGACTTCCTGTATGCTTTGAAAAGGGTGAGGGAATGAAACTGTTTGACGACAAGGGTAATACATATTACGATTTTCTTGGCGGAATTGCCGTAAATGCGTTGGGTCACGGACACAAAGATTTTATAAACGCACTTAAAAATCAACTTGATAAAGTAGTGCATACATCAAGTCTTTATTATATAGAAAATCAAGCAAAGCTTGCACAAAAGCTTGTTGAAAATACTTGTGCGGAAAAAGCGTTTTTCGCAAACAGCGGTGCAGAGGCCAATGAGGGTGCATTCAAACTTGCAAAGATTTATTATTATAAAAAAGGTTTGGATAAGTATGAGATAATCACGCTTGATAAGTCATTCCACGGCAGAACTCTTGCAACCGTTGCAGCTACAGGTCAGGAAAAATATCAAAAGCCGTACAGACCATTGACACCGGGTTTCAAGCAGGTTGAGCCTAATAATTTTAAAGCGATTGAGGACGCGGTTACTGATAAAACTGCGGCAATTATGATTGAACTTATTCAAGGTGAAAGCGGAGTTCATCCGATGGATAAGGAATACGTTGAAAAGCTTAGAAAGCTATGCGACGAGAAAGATATTATTCTTATTTTTGACGAAGTACAGACCGGTATGGGCAGAACAGGTTATCTTTTTGCACATCAAATGTACGGCGTTGAACCGGATATTTTCACTTCGGCAAAGGCACTTGGCGGCGGTATTCCGATTGGCGCGGTATGTGCGGGCAAAAAGGTTGCGTCTGCATTTGAACCGGGTGACCACGGAACAACATTCGGCGGTAATCCGTTCGCAACGGCAGCAGGATTGGCTGTGTTTGATATTTTTGAAAAGGAACATCTTGTTGAAAATGCAGGTAAGATGGGTAAGTATTTTAAAGAAAAACTTACAGAACTTCAAAACAAATATTCGGATAAAATTACTGATGTCAGAAATGCGGGTCTTTTGATTGGTATTCAGTTGGAGGACAGCATAGCTAAGACTGTATTTAATAAGCTGTTTGAAAATAAAATGCTTACAAGTCTTTGCGGCGGCAACACAATCAGAATTGCACCGCCGTTAATTATAAAAGAAACAGAAATTGATTTATTTATTGATACATTAAACAACATTTTGGAGGAAATATAAAATGAAAGATTTAATCAGTTTACACGATTTAACTTCAGAAGAAGTAAAAGGACTTTTGGAGCTTGGTTTAAAATTAAAAAAGGAACAGAAAAGCGGAGTTGAACATCATATTTTAAAGGGTAAAACACTTGGTATGATATTCACAAAATCATCAACAAGAACAAGAGTATCATTTGAAGTGGGTATGACTCAACTTGGCGGTTATCCGTTGTTCTTATCGTCAAACGACATTCAGCTTGGACGCGGCGAATCAATTTACGATACTGCAAAGGTTTTGGAAAGAATGCTTGACGGTATTATGATTCGTACTTACGCACATCAAGACGTTTTGGATCTTGCAGAATATGCAAATATTCCTGTAATCAACGCACTTACAGACTTGCTTCACCCATGTCAAGTACTTGCGGACCTTATGACAACATACGAGCATAAGGGCAAGCTTGAGGGATTGAAACTTGCATATATCGGTGACGGTAATAATATGGCACATTCGCTTATGTACGGCTGTGCAAAGGCAGGTATGGACTGTGCAATCGCAACACCTGAAAATTATCAGTGTGATGCGGAAGTGGTTGCAAACGCAAAGGACGACTTCAAGAAGTCGGGAAAAGAATTGATTTTGACAACAGATCCGGTTGAGGCAATCAAAAATGCAGATGTAGTTTATACAGATACATGGGTATCAATGGGACAAGAGGCTGAAAAGGCAGAAAGACAAAAGATATTTATGCCGTATCAAGTAAACGGTGAGTTGTTCAAGAATGCCGCAGATGACGCTGTATTTATGCACTGCTTGCCTGCATATCGCGGTTTTGAAGTTACAGAAGAAGTTATAGACGGACCTCAATCTGTTATTTTTGACGAGGCTGAAAACAGACTTCACGCTCAAAAAGCAGTTATGGCAACATTGATGGGATAATCGGAGGTTATAGTAATGGAAAGTGATTATCAGTCATTATTTCAAGTGCGTTTGGCTAATTATGATGATATACCCGCAATTATGAATATCACGCGTGAGGCATTTGTTAAATATCAGCAGATGTCAGGCGTTGAAAATCTTGCGGCACTTGAAGAATCGTATAATGATGTGAAAAAAGATATAGATACAAAAGTTGTATTGCTTGCATTGTCGGACGGCGAACCTGTCGGCAGTGTGAGAGTAGAGGTATTTCCGGATAAAACGGCATATTTGTCGCGTTTTGCGGTAAAGGTTACAAGTCAAAATAACGGTATCGGTAAATCAATAATGAATCTTGTTGATAAAATCATGGTTAAAAAGGGTGTAACTCAAATTCAGTTGCATACAGGCTCAAAGATTACATCGCTTATTCGTTTTTATTACGGCAGAGGCTTTTATATTGATTCGACAGATAAGTCGCGAGGTTATGTTCGTGCATTGTTGATTAAGGAATATCAAAAGAAAGATTGTTAGGTAAAAGGGACACTAAAATTTAGTGTCCCTTTTGATATGCAGTAAATA
>NZ_JBKVWU010000038.1:0-17623 GCF_046972485.1 Hominilimicola sp. | reverse complement strand
AATTACATTCGCTGTCGGTGTGTTTATTTCTGCTTGTTATACAAAATGGGAGATATTCAATAATACTGAATGAATGTCAAATTACGGTACACTTACTGTTTCTGACAGCACAAACGACTATATTGCAGTTGTGAAAGTATTTGGTGAAAATAAAAACTTATTAAAGAAAATAAGATTGCTATCGGTGAATTGACTGACGGAGTACAGAAGATAAACACTGAATATGAATATTTAAAGAACGGATATTTAATTATATCCGTTTTTTTGAAAAAAACTCTTTAAAATTTCAAAGAAATGTGATAAAATTTTAACAATAGATACAAAAGGAGATTGTTAAATGAAAAATAAAGTAAAAATCATTACTGCATTGCTGATAACCGCGTTATGCACGACTTCGGCATATGCGGCGGAAAATCTTATAAAAAATGATAGCTTTGAAACTGAATTACTCGGAACAAACGGTTGGCGTTTTTCAGGTAGGGACGGTTGGGTTTATGAAAATGAAAACTCTGCCGATTGTACAACAGACGAAGTGCACAGCGGTGAAAAGGCACTTCATTTCAACAGTGCCGTTGTTGCACAGAGAGTTGAACTGAAAAGAAATGTGACATACACACTTGAATTTTATATAAAAGCCAAAGAGGATTGTACTGTAAATGTAGGTTTCTTTGACGGTTCACAGGATTGGCCGGGAAGTTATCCAGTAAAAACGAAAGAAATATCGGTAAATACTGATTGGACAAAGCATACAATCGAATTTGAATGTAACAATACTCAAGATTATTTGGCATATTTTAATTTGTGGGATAAAGCGGACGTTTATGTTGATGATGTTGTATTGAAAGAAGCCGATGGGTACATATCACGTCTTATGACAGGCATTGACGGTGACGGTGCAATAAGTTATTCAGCCGATTATAAAGGCGGTAAGCTGTTTGGCGTGGCACTGTATGACGAGAATAATAAACTTATCGGTTTTAAAAACA
The DNA here is from genome assembly GCF_046972485.1 of Hominilimicola sp. NCBI lineage: Bacteria > Bacillati > Bacillota > Clostridia > Eubacteriales > Oscillospiraceae > Hominilimicola > Hominilimicola sp. Next base: position 16,637 of record NZ_JBKVWU010000038.1, on the reverse strand, counting down.
ATTCAACATCGGGAACTTTTGAAAATGTGAGCGGTTACGGCAAATATACAGTGAAGTCATATTTGCTCGAAGACGATAATTTGCGTTCAAAGACACAAGAAATTGAATATAACAACGACAGCAGTAAAAATGAAGATACGTCAATCGGCAAAGCAAAAAGTCTGACATTATCAGAGCATAATGTGACAATGAATGTAGATGATGAAAATAAAATATTGGACGCCGTTATTATGCCGGAATTTGCGTATGACAATAAGGTATCATGGAAAAGTTCTGACGAATCAATAGTAAAAGTAAGCGAAAACGGTATTTTAACAGCTGTGTCAAACGGCAATGCTACAATTACCGTATCATCAGAGGACGGAATACTTACGGACGAATGTAAAGTCACAGTGACCGACAAAAAATCCGAGCGACTGTCATTGAATAAAACAAGTATAGAGTTAACCGAGATAGATTCGGTTTATCCGTTATCGGCAAATATTGAAAATTCCGAATTGGTTTGGAAATCTGACAACGAAAATATTGTAAGCGTGACAGACGGAGTTGTTACGGCGAAAGGCAAGGGCAAAACTACAATTACGGTTTCAACTTCTGACGGTAAGCAAACCGCAAAATGTGCGGTTAATGTCAATACATCTGACAACACTATCACAAACGATACATTTTTTAAAGACACTGACGGCAATTATATATATTCACAGGGCGGTTGTATTCAAAAGTTTGGTGACAAATATTATTGGTATGGTGTAAAATATAAAGAAGCGGATATATATGCTAAAAATCCCGAAAACGGCAAAGCGGGAAATGCCGCTTACGAAACATTTACTTGTTATTCGTCGGACGATTTGGTGAATTGGAAGTTTGAGGGTTATCCTCTTACCGGTGAACCGAACGGTTGGGTTGGCAGAATGGGTGTTGTTTATAATGAAAACACGAAAAAATATGTGTTAATTTCTCAATATGCACCGGGTATGGTTTATGCGGTAAGTGATAAGCCTGAAGGACCATTTAAGATTGACCATATTCAAAAAACGTTGCCAATTCAAAATGATGTTACAGGTGACCAAACTTTGTTCCAAGATGATGACGGCAAAGCATATATAATATGCTCAAGTGCAAACGGACGTGCTTATCAATATGTAATTCCGCTTAGAGAATCAGACTTTTTGGATATAGACGAAGAAAATATCAAAATGCTTTTCTATGATGAAGACGGCAGTTACATAGATGAAAACGGCGAAGTGGATAAGAAAGACAAAACAGGTATAGAGGGTAATTGTATGTTTAAATATAACGGCAATTACTATTATACAGGCTCTGATTTATACGGCTGGAATTCGTCAAGAGTGTATGTAATGCAGTCTGACAGCATTTTGGGCGATTACAATAAAGATACGGGACTTCCATATATAATGAATAACACACGAGATAGTTTTGCTCACAATTCGCAAGCAGGCTTCTATACAACGATTCACGGAAGTGAAAACGATTTGATTATTTATTGCGGTGACAGATGGGGCGATTTTGCAGGTAACGGAATCGGATATAATCAATGGGTACCGCTATCATTTGATAAAGAAGGTAAACCGTACTTTAACAATCTTCATCAATGGAAGTTGGACGCTGAAAAAGGTACTTGGGAAGTCGGAAAGGGCAATAACTATATTTCCAATCCAGAATTTGAGGCGGACAGAAAAATAACAGCAACACCAACAGGTTGGAAAGTGCATGACAATGTCGGCAATTATTCTGTATCCAATGCACGCGGAAAGGTTGACAGCGGTAATTTTGTAATACAGGAAACTGCACCGGAAGATTATATTTCAGATTTGTATCAAGAAATAACTGATTTACCTAACGGAACATATACAATGACTGCGTGGGTAAAAAGCAGTGGCGGACAAAATGTATGTAATGTATACGCACAAAGCGGTGACGAAAAGAAAACATATTCCGTTAAAACAAATATTGATGATTGGAAAGAAATTGTTGTTGCAACAGATATAAAAGTGACAGACGGAAAATGTACAGTAGGACTATATTCGGACGCTCACGCAAATGAATGGGTACAGATGGACAATGTGAGATTGGTTAAAAATATAGAATAGAAATGCAATTCGGAAATCAAGCTTAAAAACTAAGCTTGATTTCTTTTTTGAAAAAAATCAAGAAATATTGACAAAATCAGTTAGTTATGCTAAACTAATTAAAGTTAGAGGATACTAACCTTAATTGCGATTTAAAGCAAAGGAGAGATATATTATGAGTACAGCGATTATAGTAGCAGTATTGATAGTTATAGCAGTTATAGCTATTAGAAGCTATGCTAAAAAACTGACTTCGGGGTGTTGCGGCGGCGAAACCGAACACGTTAAGAAAATTAAGGTTGAGGATAAAGATGTGTCACATTATCCGTACTGTGTTCAGATAGGCATAGACGGAATGAATTGCAATCACTGCAAAGCGAGAGTCGAAAATACACTCAACAGTGAGGACGGTGTATGGGCAGAAGTTGATTTAAGTCAAAATTTAGCAACGGTACATATGAAAAATAATTTATCTGAATTATTTTTGAGAAAACTTGTTTCAAGTGCCGGATATATTATGACTACATACAACGTACAATAATATTTACGTTAATATAAATAGCAGAAGATTAAATTCTTCTGCTATTTTTGTGCAAGACTAACTTTCTAATTTTATACATATGTGCTATAATAGTAGTAGTTAAAATATTTGGAGGAATGTATATAATGAAAAAGAGTAAAGGCATATCAAATCAGATGGATATGCTGAATGGAAGTATTTTTGATAAAATTTTATTATTTGCACTTCCGTTGGCGATAAGCAGTATATTGCAGCAACTGTTTAATTCAGTTGATGTGGCGGTTGTCGGAAGGTTTGCGAGCAGTGAGGCTCTGGCGGCGGTTGGAAGTAACAGTTCGGTTATAAGCTTGCTGATAAATCTGTTTGTGGGAATTTCAGTCGGTGCGAATGTTGTCATAGCAAATTATATAGGGCAGGGAAAAACAGAAAAAATTCAAGATGCAGTTCATACTGTAATGATAATTTCGCTTATAAGCGGTGTATTTCTGCTTGTGTTAGGATTGATGATTGCAAGACCTATTCTTGAAATTATGGGAACACCCGAAAATGTAATAGATTTAGCGGTATTGTATTTGCACATTTACTTTTTGGGAATGCCGTTTTTGATGATATATAATTTTGGAGCAGCTGTTTTAAGAAGTAAAGGTGATACAAAAAGACCTCTGTATTGTCTGATTATATCTGGAGTAATAAATGCCTGTCTTAATTTGTTGTTTGTAATTGTATTCAAATTAAGCGTAGCGGGAGTGGCGATTGCAACAGTAATAGCTGACGGAGTGAGTGCGGTTCTTATAATATATTTTCTAATGAATGAAGAAGAAACAATCAGATTAAGGCTTAATAAATTAAAAATAAAGAAAAGCGAATTGATAAAAGTTATCAAAATAGGTGTACCGGCGGGATTGCAAGGAGTGGTGTTCTCTGTTTCAAATGTATGTATTCAAACTGCTATAAACAGTTTCGGCTCTGACGCAGTAGCCGGCTCTGCCACCGGATTGAATTTTGAATATTTTACATATTTTACAATTAGTGCATTTGTACAAGCGGCAGTAACATTTACAAGTCAAAATTACGGTGCAAGAAATTTTAAACGTTGTAAAAAGATATTCGTATACAGTATGATTTCAAGTGTGGTTATATGCGGATTGATGAGTGCTATATTTGTTGTGGGGCGTGACTTCTTCGCAGAAATTTATACTACTGATAAAGCCGTTCTTGAATATGCGTCAATAAGAATGGTCCACGTATTGTTGTTTGAATGTTTGGCAAGCTCGTATGAAATAGGCGGTGCGGCATTGAGGGGATTGGGATATTCAATGACTCCGGCGGTGCTTACTGTATTGGGGTCGTGTGTGTTTAGATTAATATGGATATACACCGTATTCAATAAGTTCAGAAGTTTTGAAATGCTGATGAATGTGTATCCTGTTTCGTGGATTATAACAGGTATTGCGGTGTTAATTGCATATGCAATAGTGAGGAAAAAGTTGTTTAAAGAAACATAATAAAAATTAAAAAAACAAATAGTATTTTTAAAATAGGGCAAAAAAATAACCGTTCGTATCGAACGGTTATTTTTGTAACATCAATTACTTATTTTTCTTTGCTGCTTTTCTTTCTTGAGCAGCAGCTGCTTTAGCTTTCATATCTGATTCTTTCCATGAAGCCCAGAATGTGCTGGCAATAAAGATTGATGTGTATGCACCTGCAAGGATACCTACGATTAGAGGAAGAGCAAATTCCTTGATTGCAGATACACCAAGAATGTAAATAAGAACGATTGTAATTAGTGTTGTTATTGTTGAGTTGATTGTACGACCCATTGTTTCAAAAACACTTCTGTTAACCATTTCTGAAATAGTTTCATTCTTCTTACGTGACTTTGTGTTTTCACGAATTCTGTCAAAGATAACGATTGTATTATTGATAGAATAACCTACAACAGTAAGCATTGCCGCAATGAAATTTGTATTAAGCGGAATGTTTGTTATAGCATAAATCGCAGCCATGATAAGTACGTTGATTGCAAGAGCTATAACAGCCATAATAGCACTTCTCCACTCGAAACGAATTGCAATGTAAATCAAGATACAGATTATAGCAAGCAATGTGTAAAGCAAAGCTTTTCTTTGAATTTCGTTACCGAAACTTGCTGATGCAGATGATACTGAAAGTAAATCATCATCTGAAAGATTATACTTGTCTTTTAGTGCATTGAAAATTTCAGTCTTAACAGTTTCGTCAACAGGAGGAGTTTTGATTACTGCAACCTGAGGATTGTCACCTGTTTGAACTTTTGCTGATACAGTATCAACAGTTTTTTCTTGGATTAAGTCAGCGACTTCTTTATTGTCGAAATCAGTGTGCATATTAACTTGCATTCTGATACCGCCCATAAATTCAACGTCGAAGTTAAATCCGCCGTGTACGATATATAGAACAATACCGGCAATAACAATTAGTGCGGGGATAAGCACGAATTTCCATCTGTTTTTAGTCAAATCTTTCATTATTCTTCCGCACCTCCTTTTTTTGCTTTTGCGTTATAGAATAGACTTCTGTTTTCGATACCGATACCTACAAGTTGCTTTAGAAGGAACTTTGTGATAACGATAGCAGTAAACATACTCAAAATAACGCCGATTCCAAGTGTAGTAGCAAAACCGGTAACTGCACCGATACCTGAGATGTAAAGAACTACACAAGAAATGATTGTTGTAATGTTAGAGTCAAGGATTGCTGAGAATGCCTTATCAAAACCTGCCGAAACAGATGCTCTGATAGTTTTACCAACTTTTAATTCTTCCTTCATTCTTTCAAATATGATACAGTCAGCATCGACCGCCATACCGATTGAAAGAACGATACCGGCAATACCTGAAAGACTTAGGTTAACATGGAATATACCCATTGCCAAACCGATAAGTCCGACATATATTAACAATGAAATATCTGCGATAAGACCAGGAATTCTGTACATAATAACCATAAAGATCATTATAAGAATGATACCGATTGCAGCAGCCAAAAGGCTTGTAGGAAGTGCATTTGCACCAAGTTCGGCACCTACTGTTTCCTGAGAAATAACTTTCATATCAAACGGAAGTTGACCTGACTTAATCTTGTTAGCAAGGTCTTGTGCGGTTTCAGGAGTGAAATCACCTGAAATTATACATGAGTCAGAATTGATTTCTTCTGAAACTCTCGGAGAAGAAATATCCTTTCCGTCCATTTGAATTGAAATGTAGTTTTTGCCTTCACTTGATCTTGCGGCAGCAGCCTTAGTTGCGTCGGCAAACTTTTGCTTTGCTTCAGCATTAAATTCAACCTGAACGTAAGATTGAGCCGAACCTGTCTGTGAAGTCTTACCGTATTGGTAAGAAGCGTTCTTGATGTCTGTAGCACCGTCAAGAATTACGTTGCCATCAGCATCGTTAAATGTAAGTTTTGCTGTATCGCCAAGTAGGCTTGCAGCTTGGTCTGTTTCAAATACTGAAGGTATTTCAACAGTAATTTTTCCGCCTTCGCCTTGAGATATACGTGCTTCTGTATATCCCGCATTAGTCATACGAGTTTGGAAAATTGATTCGACAACCTGCATTTGGTCGTCGGTCGGAGCGTCTGAATCAGCTTGGAAAGTTATAACTGAACCTCCGGCTAAGTCGATGCCCTTTTTGATACCTGTTTCGCCGAACATACCGCCATATGAAAAACCAGCTATGTTAAAACCTATAAAGGCTACATAGTTAAGCAAAATGGCACATACAACAACGAAACAAAGAGTGATAATGCTCTTCTTTTTCATTTGCGTATCCATTCCTTTCTTTGTTGGGTTCTATTTGCTCATTAAAACCCATTATAAAATAGCATAAAGTTATTATATCGCTATACAACCTTTTCGTCAATAAAAATTATATTACTATAATGTAACAAAAAGGTTACAATCAGATTAATCATAGGTATAAAATACTTGCGTATATTACATATTTGTTATAGAATGATTATAAGTAAAGAATTGTTTGGAATTAAATTGACAAAAATAGGAGAGAAAAATGGACAGAAAAGAAAAGATACTTTCATATATGTGTTCAAAAGAATATATTCCGCTTAAATTTGCCGAATTGATGACTGTACTTGACGTACCGGCGGAAGATGAGGAAGAACTTCGCGATATATTAACCGAACTTTGTATTGAGGGTAAAATATATATGACTAAAAAAGGCAGATATATGAGCATTGAGGGAGAAAACTCAACGGTAGTAGGAAAACTTGTCTGTAATGCAAAAGGATTTTTCGGTTTTGTAATATGTGACGACGAAAACGAAAGTGACATATTTATTTCCGGTGACGATATGGGTGACGCTATAAACGGCGACAGAGTTATCGTTCATATTGACGATAACGACAATGCAAAAGGTCACCGACAAGGTCATATAACCAAGGTGCTTGAACACGGAAACAAGGTTATTGTCGGTGTTATATATAAGGAAAAAGATCGATATTTTTATGTGCGTCCCGATAACAGAAAAATATATTCAAAAATTATTATAGCTCAATCGGACGCAATGACGGCTCAAATGAGTGACAGAGTTGCCGTACAGGTTACAAGATACAGTGACAAGAAAAAGATTTTCGGTGAAGTTATAAGTGTTCTCGGACAACAGGATTCGCTTAAAAGCTGCATTGAGGGTATTATATTAGGAAATGATATTAAGCAGGAATTTGATAAAGAAACATTAAATGAGGCTGATAAAATCCCTCAAACGGTGACGGAAAGCCAATTTGCAGGCAGAGAAGATTTAAGAGATATGATTATTTTCACCATTGACGGTGATGATGCCAGAGATTTTGATGACGCCGTATCTCTTACATTAAAGGACAACGGGAACTATTATCTCGGTGTGCATATAGCCGATGTTTCGGAATATGTAAAAGAGGGTACAGCACTTGAAAATGAGGCATACAAGCGTGGTACAAGCGTGTATTTGGCAGACAGAGTTATTCCTATGCTGCCGACAAGTCTTTCAAACGGCATTTGCAGTCTTAATCCGCAAGTGGACAGATTGACTTTGTCTGTATTTATGGAAATTACGGGTGACGGAAATGTTGTGAGCCACAAGCTTTGTAAATCGGTTATTTGCTCAAAAGAGCGAATGACATATAATAATGTAAATAAAATGCTTGAAGACGGTGACGAAGAACTTTGCGAGAGATACAAGCATATTTTGCCGACATTGAAACTAATGGAGGACTTGGCACAAATATTAAAGAATAAACGTAATTTAAGAGGTGCGATACAGTTCGATTTTCCTGAAAGTCATATAGTTGTGAATGAAAACGGAGAGCCGATTGAAATAGAAAAAGAAGTACGCGGTACTTCAAACAAAATGATAGAAGAATTTATGCTTTCGGCAAATGAAACAATAGCCGAATATGCTTTTTGGTCTGAAATACCGTTTGTATACAGAAACCATGAGGCGCCGACACTTGAAAAGATAATGACTTTTAATGAATTTATACTTCATTTCGGATTGTCGTTTAAAGGTAAGATTGACAGAGATACACCTATTCATCCAAAGGCTCTGCAACAAATACTCGATACAGTAAAAGATACACCGCAGGAGCGTATTGTTGCGTCAACAATGCTGCATTCGCTTATGAAAGCAAAGTACAGTGAAGAAAATCTCGGTCATTTCGGACTTGCGGCAAAATATTACTGTCATTTCACTTCGCCGATAAGACGTTATCCCGATTTGGCAATACACAGAATATTAAAAGATTTTCTTGACGGCAAGGTTACGGGGAACAGAATTTCATATCTTGCAGGTTACGTTTCGGCGGCAAGCAAACATTCAAGCGATTGCGAAGTAAATGCAGAAACGGCCGAACGTGACGTTGACGATTTGATGAAAACGGCTTATATGTCATCATTTATCGGACAAACCTTTGAGGGTGTGGTTGCAAATGTGACTAATTTCGGTATGTTTGTAGAACTTGAAAATTCGGTTGAAGGTTTAATAAGAGTTGAAAATATGACCGATGATTATTATGAGTATGACGAAAAGGTAAATACGCTTACCGGCAGAAGAAAACAGAAGTCATATACTACCGGTGACGTTGTAAGTATAGTAGTTGCAAGAACCGATATTCTTTCAAGACAGATTGACTTTGTTTTAGCTAAAGACGCGGACCGTAAGTTACTTAAAAAGTTCGCAAAAACGATAGAAATTCCCAAATCGGAAAAACACGGTAAGAAGTCAAAAAGGAAAAAGAGTTTTAAGAAATACAATAAGAAGAAAAAGTAGGTTTACAAATGGAGAAATTTGAAATTATAATAACAACACTATTCGGACTTGAATCGCTTGTCGCAAGAGAAGTACGTCGTCTTGGCTATGAAACAACTTCAGTTGAGGATGGCAGAGTTACGTTTATGGGCGATAATGAGGCTGTTTGCAGAGCAAATATGTGGATAAGAACAGGTGAGAGAGTGCTTATAAAAACTGCCGAATTTACTGCGGTCACGTTTGACGAACTGTTTGAAAAGACAAAAGCGGTAGATTGGAGTAAATGGATTGGCAAAAATGACGCTTTCCCTGTGAAAGGATATTCCTTAAAGTCAACTCTTGCAAGCGTAAGGGATTGTCAGGCAATTATAAAGAAAGCAACTGCTGAAAGTCTTTCAAATAAATACGGCATAGAATGGTTGCCGGAGGACGGTACAAATTATCAAATACAGTTTTCAATTTTTAAAGATAAAGTTACACTTATGATAGATACGTCCGGCGAGGGACTTCACAAACGCGGTTACAGACAACATTCAAATGTTGCACCGCTAAAAGAAACACTTGCCGCCGCAATGGTTGAACTGAGCCATTGGAAATTTGAATATCCGCTATGTGATCCGTTTTGCGGCAGCGGTACAATTCCTATTGAAGCCGCAATGATAAAAAGAAACATTGCTCCGGGAATAAACCGAGAATTTACGGCACAAAATTTTGCGTGGATAGATGATGAGTTGTGGGATAAGTCCGTTGAAGAAGCAAAAAGCCTGGAAAGAAATGTGCCGCTTGAAATTTATGCGTATGATATAGAAAACGAATATGTTGAATTGACAAATGAAAATGCCCGAATTGCAGGTGTGGGTGACTTTGTTAAAGCGGAAAAGGGTGACGCACGAAAAATTCACTTCGATATGCCGTACGGTACAATTATTTGTAATCCGCCTTACGGTGAAAGAATAGGCGAAATTAAAGAATGTGAAAAGTTGTATAAGGAAATAGGCAAAAGCTTTAATGCACTTGATAAGTGGTCGTATTATATTATCGCGTCAAACGAAAACTTTGAATCGTTGTTCGGCAAAAAAGCAAATAAAAAACGTAAATTGTACAATGGTATGATTAAGTGCAATCTATATCAATTCTTCGGAGAGCGTCCGCCTAAAACCAACAAGTAAATTTATACCGATTGAAATTTTCAATCGGTATTTTTTATAATGTCACTATTTGCAAACTTTTCTCTATAATTTGCAATTCAAAACTTCTTTATAAAATTGTATAATTTAATTAATAAAAAAGTAATTGTGCGAAAGGAGTATAACTATGAAGTGCAAAAAAGTTATAAGTCTAATTACAACATTGGCAATGTGTATATCAATGTTTTCTGCTTTTTCTGTAACGTCATTTGCAGAAAATGATAATACATATTCGTGTGATTTTACATCACTCGTCAAAAATAATGCAGACACAACATACGGAACTGCTGATGATATATACGATATTGACGATTATACAAAAGCGGTTTTGACGTATGCGGGAACATATGTATCGGCAGACGGAAAGATTTACTTAAAGAGCAGTAAGGTTACAAATGCCAGCTCGTCATACAGTAATGGAAGTTATGTATCATTTACTGCACCGTCAGACGGAAAAGCAACGTTTGAGGGAAAGGATATAGGTGTATATATAGATAACACATATAAGGGTTATTCAAATGGTAATTATGATATGAAAGCAGGAGAAACAATGTATTTGGGTTACAGAAAAGGAACTTCATATCTACAAAATATTACATTCACACCAACTGAAACTCCAAAAGAAACTGTAGCACCGACAGAAAATCCGATACAAACATCAAATCCACAGTCAACACCTAAAGCAGATGTTGAGAGAGAAGTCTTATATGAGGAGAATTTTGAAAACTGTACGGTCGGAGATAAAGCGTCGGGTAACAGTACAAGCGTTGACGGTTGGAAATCACCTGCCGGAACAGCAGAATTAAAAAGTGACAGCAATCAAACAATAAACAAATATCTTGCAGTTACTTCAGGTAAAAGCGGTACTGCACGTTCAACATACAAAGGTATAACTGAAATTAAGGATGATTTTGTACTTGAGGCAGATATAAAGACAACAAGTTATAAAACGAATGTTTCTAATTTTGAAGTTCTTGAAAAAACAGGTTCACTATATATGAATCACGGTTGTTACAGTAATGCAAAGTACACATTTAAAATGAACAGACCGGCGGACTTAAATAAATTTGTTATAAATAACGGTGTATCGGACAGCGGACTTTCGCTTGACAGATATGCTCAGCCGACTGTTTTGACAAAAGAAATATCTGATGATTGGATTCATGTAAAAGTGATAGGTGATTTTACAAATAAAACGGCTACGGCATACATAACGTCACTTGACGGAAATACGGTATATTATCACGGAAGAACAAATATGTCGGAGGATATAACATCATTTAGCTGTCTTGCACTTTTGGCACCGTCAAGCGGAATTGATACTTGCATTGACAATATCAAAATTTCAAAAGCACTTGATTCGGATTTAAGCGAAGTATTCCATACAGTAAAAATAAATAACAGCATTGATGAATTTTCACAGTATGTCTGTGACGGTGAAAGTGTTGTAAACATACCGGATATGTCGGCATACGGCAAGTATTTTGAGGGGTGGAGTGTTGACGGTCAACTATTAAGCTCTGACGATTTAAACAAATATCAAATTACAAAAGATACAACAATCACAGCACAAATATCACAAGATTATATTGAAAATATTGCAACGGTAGAATTCAATTCATTCCCGACAGACAATATGCTTGTTATGGGACCTGATTCCGATACATATGCTGACAATGAAATTTCATTGAAGATCGTCGGTGAAAGAGGAACAAGCATAGTAACAAACCCTGATTCAAGGGTAAAAGATTATAAAATTGATTGGCAGTTTGACGGTTTCAGAACACTTGGCGGCAAGCCGACAGGTGAAAGCGGAACATTCCCGGGAACACAGGTGTATTGTGACAGTTACGGAAGTGTAACGGTAAACAGTGCAAATCAAAGTTCAGTCAATTTTAAACTAAAGAATACATCTGCTAACTATTATGGCATGGTAACTGCCACAGTTACATATAACGGCAAGACAATCAAGGTATCACACCCGTTGGTACTGTTAGCTGATACAGAGGCTAATTCTGATATATACTTGCCAAAAGCCGGTTATACCGTAGATTACAACAATTACGAAAACGGTTTAGTCGGATATACAACATCGCAAAACGATATTTTAACAGGCGGTTGGTCAACAGACGGCTCTGATAAGAGTAATGTTGTTTTGAAATCAGATAACGGCGGTAAATATTTGAGTCTGTCTCGTGAACTTACAGGAAACTCATCATATATTAACAATAATGTAGGGCAGATTACATCACAAACTAATTTTGAACAAGATGTGCGTTTCGGTATAGACGGAACTGTCGGTTATATAGGCGGAAACGTGACAGAAAGCACATCAGTTGGCTTTGAATTGTCTTTTACAGATTCAAAATTCAGCTTGAACGGTACAGAAATCGGAACAGGTGAAAAGAATAAGTGGTATCACATAGTTGTAACAGCCGATCCGACAGTAAAGAAATGTATAGCAAAGATATATAACTTGGATTCAAACGGCGAGTATAACGGCAAAACTCCGTTAATGCAATCTGAATTGACAAACTTCAACGCAAATTACACAACAGGCAAGTACTATAGAATTACATTATCAAAAGATAAATCGAGTTCTATAGATATAAATAATGTTAAAATTCAATCGGCACAGGTTGACACAGATTCATTTAAAATAAACGGGCAGGATACGGTTAATATTCCTGCAAGCGACAGTGTAAAAGTGCCTATGACAGTATCTGCAAATATGACAGACGGTAATATTGCATTCGGTACAGCTGAATGGAAGATTGACGATGAATTTGCAGAGGGTGTTTCTGTTGAAACGGATAGCGCTGATTCACATTCGGCAGATCTTGTCGTAAGCTCAACGGCATCTGCCGGCGACGTATCTGTTAAAGCGACATTAGGCGGAAAGTCTGTAACAAAGACAGTAAAACTAATCGGTAAAAATGACAGTATTGCGTTTGTAAAATCACCTGTCGGTGCACAAATACCGAGCAGTAACAAATATGAGGCAGTTGTTAAAAATGGAAATGCGGAAGTATTGACAGACAAGACTGTAACATACAAACTATACAATTCTGATAACACAACAGAATATACAGGCAGTGATATAAAAATTGCAAGTGACGGTACATTAACGGTATCATCATCTGCAAAGCCGACAGATATCTATGTTAGAGCAATCTCAACCGATTCAAATGGTAAAACGCTTGAAAAATCGGTTAAGGTAAACGTATATAATCTAAAATTCAATTTCACAACAAGTGCAAAAGACGGTTATACATCAGTTACTTCTTCAACCGAATATAAGGAAAGTCGTGGCTTTGGTATAGACGGAACTTGTGCAGACGGTGAAAGCTATATGAGCGGTCAGAATTTTGGTTTTAAACTTAACTTGACAGCAGGTGAAGTATATGAAATTACGGCAGTTTATGAGGGCACAATTAAGTGTGAAAGAGTAAATTCGTCACTTACAGGCTTTGAAAGAACTAAAAAGACATTAGAAAGTGATACATATAAAACGGCGGTATTCGGTGACGGTGTGCTCGATATTACATTCTCGGGTGACGGTAAACTATCATCATTAACAGTTGAAAAAGTAGAACGCACAGCAAACAGTAAGCCTGCATGGTGGACAATAGGCGATTCTACGGTACAGCAAAACGGAAGTTGGGCTTATACGCTTAATAATACATTGTCTGATTATCCGAAACTATCAAATGTTATAAGTGCATTTTATAACAGCGGTCAAGCAGGACGTCAGCACCGTTCATATTATACAGAAGGTTTACTTAACAATGTCCTATGCGGTATTAAACCGGGTGACGTTGTTTCAATAAGCGGTATGGGAACAAATGATACATCTTCGACAAAAGATGAATTTAAAGAGTATAATAACATTTATATAGACGCTATCAAAGCAATGGGCGCAAAGGTAATATTGGGCAGTTACACACCGACAGGTAATTACGGCTCAACTCAAGACAAGGTTTATGACGCAGATAATGTATTGTTCAAAGGTATGAGAACAAACAGTTATGATACCGCAATCAGAGAAGTATATAACGAAAGAGCGAACGATACAAATATTATAGGCTTTGTCGATATTGGAAAAATTGCAGATAACGTTATGACAAATGATGTACGAACAGTATATAATACTGCAATTCAAAGCGGAAAAAACGAAATTGAGGCAAGAGCAAAAGCACAGGAAAGAGCCACGGCACTTATGAGTATGTGGAAAGATTATAATCATTATTATACAGATTTCTCAAACTATATCTTACCTCAAATAACTACTCGTGTGGCACAACTTGTGACAGGTGAAAAACAAGACGATATACCTCAAGTTATAAATCTTGAAAAGCCTGAAACGGAAAGGTTAAAAATTACAGGTACATCAATAAAGAACGGTTCAATTTTAGTTGATATTGATAAAGGTTTTGAGGGCGTTGCAATCTGTGCGCTATACGATAAAGACGGACTTTTAAAGCAGGTTGTCACTGAAACAGACAATACAGCCGAAAAAACTTTGACACTTAAAATGCCTGCAACCAAAGACGGATATGCAGTAAAAGTGATGAATTGGGACAGTTTGGATAAGATGAACCCAATCGGAAAAACGCATTCGATAAAAGTAAGCGATATAGAAGATTTATCAGACGGAGATGATTCATCAGAAGAAATAACATCATCAGACGAATATATAGACGTATCAGAGCTTACTTCGTATGATAGCAATACATACAGAGTTTATAACGGTGACGGAACATACGAAAGCGTCAAGGCAGAAAGCGGAAAAGTTCATAATACGTCAAAATCAGAAGTGACGGTAGTGCCGGAGTATAAATTTGAATTTACCAATACTTCTTCATCAAAAGATGAATATATAAACGGATATGTAAAAGTCAATGCAAATTCTTATACAGAAGAAAAAGGTTACGGACTTGGAAACGGTGATTATCATATTAACGAAAACGGTTGCTTGCCGACAGGTGACAATACTATAAAAATAGATGTACCTGACGGTTTTTATGACATTACTGTATACAGAAAAGGCGGAGCGAGAGCAGATGTTTATAATAACGGTGTTCAGATTATAAATAATACTACATCATCGGGTTCACAAAACCGTCCGTCAGGATACGGTGTAATGTATGCACCGAGAATGGAAGTTACAGGCGGTCAGATAAATCTTACAATCGGTAATACTTCGGGCGGAAACGAGAGAATTGCATCGGTTGAAGTTGTCAGAGTACCCAAAAAGTATAAAAAGCAAGTTGTTTGGATAGCGGGTGACAGTGAATCTGCAAATTACTATCCACAAAATGCAGACGGTGACGACTTGGATAACAATAAAGTTATGATGACAGGCTTCGGTATGCAGCTTGAAAAGTTCTTATCACCGACAAAATATGCGGTTGCAAACTTCGGTCAGCCGAGTGCTACTGTTAAGACTTGGTATAACGAATGTTTTGAATCGGTTAAAAAGTTAATTCAAAAAGATGATGTTTTGATTATTGACTTCGGTATTAATGATTCGGTAAGTTCATCAAATAAGATTACTATTGATGAAATGAAACAGTATATGAGTGAAATGGCGGCTATGGCGAAAGAAAAAGGCGCAGTACCTGTTCTTGTAAGCCCTGTTTACAACAGTAAATATCAGCACAAAACATATTTCACATACAGCACTTCAACAAAGATTAATGCTATAACTGAATTTGCCGAGAGTATTGGTGTGGAGTACATAGACCTTAATAAATACACTCAATTATATGTAAATCAAGCCAAAACAGATACAAACGATACAAATTGGGCGGTTAATAATTATCAGGTAGGCGATAACCTACACTTGACACAACATTCCGCTTTGCTTGCGTCATCATTTATTGCGGCAGAATTAAAGAGTATGGGATATGAAACAACCGATTATTCATATATATATAAAGATTTATCGAGTCTTTCTGCTGACAGTGACAGTAAGGTTATCAGAGGTGAAGAAAATGGAGTGACAAGAGTTTATTCCGTTGCAGAGGCTGAAAAGTTTATAAAAGCCAATACAGAATCTTTACCGATAATCGAAAAGAAGTGGGACTTCACAGAAAATACAACGGCGACAGAGGGTGAAAATGAACCGGTTGTGTCAGGCTCTGCGACTTGGAACGAAACGAATCAGAATATTAAATTTAACGCAAATGTAACTGCACCGGGTATTTTGTCATTGAAATTAAACCCTGCAATCGGTAATAAGGCGAATGTTAATTTTGATTTGTACGTCGGTGCATTGGGCGGACAGACGTTTACATACACGATTAATGACAGTGAGGGTACAAATCTTGTTAATTGCTCATTTAACGTATATAACGGTACAGGAAGTATGGTTATTGGCAGTGAAGAAATTGCTGTTGACAGTGATGTTGCATCAGCGGTATCAAAGGTAAGCGGTGACGGTATGTCATCGTCAGTAACGCAAGTGTCAAACGAGATTAATTTTGCAAGTAATACAGTTACTGTAAACATAGGCTCAAAATCATTTACCGGCAAGCTCACAGGAGCAGAAACA
>NZ_JBKVWU010000037.1:0-17805 GCF_046972485.1 Hominilimicola sp. | reverse complement strand
ACGTATTTTGTGTGAATATCTTTTGCGAATTGCTTTATTCGCTGAACGAGTGCTTTTGAAGAACGGTTTATAATTTCGCTGTCACCGATATCGTATGCGCTCAGTAAGTCGTTGTAGGCGTCAAGCGGGAATTTTGAATCAATCGGAAGATATATAAATCCTTCGTCGTCGTGCGGAAGTTTAACCGCAAATTCAACAACTGCGGAACTGTTCGGTATGGTTGCAACATTGGTGTCGAATTGCTCCGGTGCAAGTATTTCGTCTAGGATTGCACCGAGTTGTATTTCACCGAGTATACCGCGTGTTTTAACATTTGAAAGGACTTTTTTTAAATCACTTACACCTGATGAAAGTGCGGATATATCGGCGAAACCTTTGTACATATCGGCAAGGTGTTTTTCCATGCTTTGACGCATACTTTTGATTTCGTTGTCCATTTGTGCAAAACGGTTTGTCTGCATATTGCCGATTACCTGTTGATTTTCCGATATTATGTCGGAAAACATTTTGACAGAACCGTTTATACGTTGTTCAAGTCCCGAATCAGACGGCTTTGAACTGTTTTTTAATGTAAAAATCAGAGTTATAAGTACACATATAATAAGTATAATTAAAAGAATAAGTATCGCTGTTTGCATTATTAATCTCCATTCTGTATTACGATTTTATTAACATTATACTATTAAAATAGTGAACAATCAACAAAAATCCGATTTTTTTCGACGAAAATATTGATAAATTATAAAAAATTAGGTATAATAAAAATGTAAAATATGTATAAAAGGAGATGGCACGATAATTATGGGAAAATTAAAAAAGTTTATTATGAACAAAATAGAAAAAGTTAACGTGCAAGTTTCAATGCTGACTTGCGGACTTATCATATTTTCTTGCCTGGTTATATATCTCGTTACATCGGGCGTTATGATTTCGATGCTTGCCGACGCATACAATGAACGTGCAAATCTTACTTTTACAACCATAGAATCTCATTTTGACAGCAGACTTTTTACTGAAGATGTGCCTGACGGCGTATACGGTGCGGCACTGAGCTATTTATCCGCGGTAAAGGACAATATGGCGATTTCAGAAATATTTGTTGTGAGAAAAGATAAAAACGGCGATTTCCAATATATACTTGATACGAAAAATGACAAGATAAACACTGTTATAAATGACGAAAAGATAACAGGAAAGATTGAAAAAGAAATAAACGACATGTATACAACACATTATGCCGATGTGGGCGCTTTTTATGCATCGTTGGACGGCTTTAGATATTTGAATTTTTATCCGATAATGGACGGCGGAACGGTGAAGGGCGTTGCTTGTATAGGAATTGACGCGAACAGGGTATATATTTTCAAGATTATACTTCGCGTTATAGTAATAATACTTATACTTTTGTGTTGCTTGATTTCAGTACGTTTTTCAATGGCGATATTCAAGAGAATTTCTAATCCTCTGTATCAGGATATGTCGAATACGGATACGCTTACAGGTTTGAAAAACAAGAACTCATTTACGGTTGATATGCACAACATAGAAAGCGGAAACCAATCGCGGTATGCTATTGTTACGGTAGACTTAAACGGATTAAAGAATATAAACGACAGCCGCGGACATCAAATGGGTGATATTTATATCCAAAACGGTGCCGACGCGATACGAAAAGCGATGGAAGGTACTGATTTTATCGGTTACAGAGTCGGCGGCGATGAATTTTCTGTTGTATTAAAAGACTGCGATATTGATATGGTTAAGAATTTTGCGGACAGAATCGCAAGAATGGCAGACAGTATTAATCGCGGAGGAATTAAGACTTCTATGTCAATCGGTTATGCCAAGTTCAACGCGGAAAAAGACAGAAACTTCTCTATGACAATGGAACGTGCCGACGCAATGATGTACGAAAACAAGCGTTTGTATTACAAAACTAAAAATTTAAAAAGACGAGAAGAATAAATAAAATAACCTCTGACAAATCATACTTGTTCAGAGGTTATTTTTTGTGCGATTTTACTTTACTTTTTCTGAAAATAATTATATAATATAATTATCTGTATTTAAGGAGAAAAAATATATGGTTGGTTTTAATTTAATAAACATAATAATCAATGTGCCTATAACGCTTATAGCGTTGACGGGACACGAATTTGCACACGGTTGGGTATCGACAAAACTTGGTGACCCGACACCCGAACGTGAGGGAAGATTGACTTTAAATCCGCTTGCACACCTTGACCCTGTCGGTACGTTGTTGATGATTTTGACAGGCTTCGGTTGGGCAAAACCTGTCGGGGTAAATCCGTCATATTATAAAGATACAAAAAAGGGTATGGCACTTACCGCGGCGGCAGGACCGCTTGCCAATTTGATTATGGCTTTTGCGGCATTGCTTATATATGCGATACTTCACGTTTTATGTATAAAGCTCGGTTTCGGTACAAGCGTTCTAAACGGTGTTGCAACTTTTGCACAGCTTTTTGCGATAAGAAATCTATGCTTTATGGTGTTTAACATAATTCCGATACCACCGCTTGACGGTGCAAAAGTACTTGGAATGTTTCTTCCGAACAAAGCATATTACACTATGCTGAGATACGAAAGATATTCTATGCTTTTAATTATGGTGCTTTCGCTTACCGGCGTTCTGAACGGCATAATCGGAACAGGTGTGAATTTCTTCTTTAACGGAATTATCAACCTGTTAAACAGTGCGATTAACTTGATATTATAGGGTGAAAAATGGATAAGATATTATATAAGCTTGATACGTTTGAAGGTCCGCTTGATTTGCTTTTGACGCTTATACAGAAAAACAAGGTCAGTATATACGACATACCGATTGTTGAGATAACGGCGCAGTATCTTGAGGCGATTGACGGAATTGAAGAGGCTAATCTTGATAATACAAGCGAATTTCTTGTTATGGCGTCCAATCTTTTGTATATAAAATCGAAAATGTTACTTCCTAAAAATGAGGAAGAAGAGGACGAGGAAGATCCGAGAGAAGAACTTGCGCGTAGGTTGGCTGAATATCAGCAGTTTAAAGAGGCGTCAAAGGAGCTTAGGAAAAGTGAGTTTACAACAAAAGAAATGGTGTTTCGTGAGCCTGAAAAAATTAAATTTCCTATGCCCGAATACGATATAACGCACGATACAAAAGAACTGATTGATGCGTTTAACAACATATTTCAACGCAGACTTCGCAAGGCAAAACCCGAAAAACGTGCGTTTTCAAAAATTGTCGGCAGAGAAAAAGTTTCGGTTGACGATATGGTTGAAAAGATATGTAAAGTGTTAAAGCATAATAAACGTGTACAGTTTGAATCACTTTTTAAAGCGGACGATTCACGTCCTGAAATGATTGCGACGTTTTTGGCAGTACTTGAAATGATAAAGCTGAACAAGCTGTATGCGGACTATGACGAAAAGTCAGATGACTTTATTCTTACAACGGAGAAAAAGAATGGATAATATTAAATATGCAATAGAGGGAATACTTTTTGCGGCAGGTGAGCCTGTTAAGGCGGCAAAATTGGCTGTTGTGCTTGATACGAGCGTTGACGAAGTCAATAAGGCGGTCGATGAACTGAAAAAAGAATACAGCGAAAATCACAGAGGATTTAATATAATTGATATTCTTGAGGGTTATCAAATTTGTTCAAGACCTGAATATTATACCTATATACAGGAAATATTAGGAGAACAGAGAAGGCAGCCGCTTTCAAATGCGGCAATGGAGGCACTTGCGATAATTGCCTACAAACAGCCTATAACGAAAGGTCAGATTGAACATATAAGAGGAGTAAATTCGGACGGCTGCGTAAACAGACTTTATGAACGCGGACTGATTGAAGAAAAGGGCAGACTGGACGCACCGGGCAGACCGATTTTATATGTTACGACGGACACGTTTTTAAGGTGTTTCGGACTTACAAAGCCTACCGATTTACCGCCGCTTGATTTGAGAAGTCTTAACCTTGAAACATCTCAGGGACTGCAGCTTGAAATCGACGAGAACGGTGAAAATATTGTTGCGGAAAACAAAGAAAACACTGAACAATAACAAAAGGAGGACAGCATATGACAGCTTTATATATAATATTAGCCGTCGTGGCTGTTATAATGTTACTTTTGCTTATACCGGCAGACTGTATTCTTGAGTTTTCGTATAATAATAAGGAAAATAACGGATCTGTAATTATAAAGTATGCGTTTTTAAAATTTAAGATTTTTCCGAATGACAAGGTTGAAGAAGAAGTTGAAAACGAAGAAGAAACGACCGACAAAAGAGAAAAGAAAGAAAAATCAGATATTTTAGGGATAATAACGCTCATAAAAGAAGTATATAAACAGTTAAAAAAAGATATATTAAATTTACTTGACTATATAATTTGTCACGCAATTAAGATAAAGGAATTGAATGTATCGTCAAAATTCGGTACCGGAAACCCAATGTATACGGGAATTGCGACGGGGGCGGTAAATGCGGGAGTATATAATATAGTAGGTTGGATTGACAGACGAATGAAACTTGAAAAATGGGATGTGTCGCTTGACGCTGATTTTAATAATGCGTGCTTGGATATGGGCGTATATTGCAAACTTAGGACAAACTGTTTATATGTTTTGACAATAGGAATTAAAACGGTAAAAGTTGTTTTGAAAATACAGAAAATTAATAGGAGGATAAAAGAAAATGGCTAATAAAGTTAGTGAAATGTTTGAGGGATTAACAAATAATTTCAAAGGTATGATTGACGCAAATTCGGTTGTAGGTGAGCCGATAATAGTCAATGACGGAACGATGATTGTGCCTATATCAAAGGTGTCGTTTGGTTTCGGCGGCGGCGGCTGTGAATTTGACAGAAAGAAAAACGATACTCAAAGTCTTGACGATAAAAACTTCGGCGGCGGTATGGGCGGCGGTGCGTCGGTTGACGCAATGGCGTTTCTTGTTATAAATAACGGTAACGTGCGTTTGATTCCTATGGAGGGCGGTTCTTCGCCTGTTGACAAACTAATTGACCTTGTACCCGAAGTTGTGGACAAGGTTAACGGATTTTTTGCGGAAAGACGCGAAAGAAAAGCACAGAAAAAAGCTGAAGAAAATGAATGTGCAGACGAAATAATTAATCAGGGAGAATAAAATGATAACAACAAGAGATAAGATACTGTCGGCAGTAATGAAACCGACAAGATATACGGGCGGAGAGCTTAACTCCGTCATAAAAAATCCTGCCGATGTTGACGTGAGATTTGGTTTTTGTTTTGCCGATACTTACGAAATCGCAATGTCGCACTTGGGGCTTAAAATTCTTTACCATACTTTAAACGACCGTGAGGACACATATTGTGAGCGTGTTTTTGCACCTTGGACGGATATGGAAGAAGAAATGAAAAAGCATGGAATGAAGTTGTTTGCACTTGAAACAGGTGACGAAATAACTCATTTTGATATGCTCGGATTTACTTTGCAGTATGAACTCAGTTATTCAAATATAGTGAATATGCTTATGCTTGCGGATATTCCGGTAAGAGCAAAGGACAGAGATGAGAGCTATCCTATTGTTTGCGGCGGCGGTCCTTGTGCGTATAACGCAGAACCTGTAGCGGATATATTTGATTTCTTTATGCTCGGTGAGGGTGAAGATTCGATACATGAGGTTGTTGAAGAGTACGTTAAGTGGAAAAAGAGCGGTAAGAAAAATAAACGTGATTATCTTGAAGCAATAGCCGAAATTGAGGGTATTTATGTGCCGTCATTCTATGATGTGGAATACAATGATGATAATACGGTAAAGAGTGTTACACCGAACAATCCTCATGCTAAACCGAAAGTAAGAAAGCGTATAATGAAAGATTTTAATGCTACATACGCACCGGAAACGATTATTGTACCGTTCGGTGAGGTTGTACACGACAGAGTTATGCTTGAAGTTATGCGCGGTTGCTTGAGAGGCTGCCGTTTCTGCCAGGCAGGCTATATATACAGACCGTTAAGAGAAAGAAAGCCGGAAAGACTTTTGGGTATTGCGGAAAACTTGCTTGCGTGCAGCGGATATGACGAAATATCACTGTCATCGCTTTCAACAAGTGATTTCAGCGGACTTCGTGACCTTACGGACGGACTGCTTAAAATAACCGAAGAAAAGAAAATCGGTTTGTCGCTTCCGTCACTTAGAATTGATAATTTCTCGCTTGAACTTATGGAGAAAGTGCAGAAAGTCAGAAAAACCGGCATTACTTTTGCACCGGAGGCAGGAACTCAAAGACTTCGTGATGTTATCAATAAAAATATAAATGAAGAAGATATTATAAATTCAACAAATATGCTTTTCAGAGGCGGTTGGACAAACGTAAAATTGTACTTTATGATTGGACTTCCTACCGAAACTATGGACGATGTTTGCGGTATAGCCGACCTTGCGCAAAAGGTGCTTGAGGTTTACTTTGCAATCCCGAAAGAGGAAAGAGCAAAGCAGATAAATATAACCGTAAGTACGTCGAGTTTTGTGCCAAAGCCTTTTACTGCATTCCAGTGGGCAAAACAGGATACACGTGATATGCTTATCGAAAAGCAGAATACATTAAAATCGGCTATCAAGTCAAAAAGAATACGTTATAATTGGCACGATAATAAGACAAGTTACCTTGAAGGTGTTTTTGCAAGAGGCGACAGACGTCTTAGCGAAGTTATAATTAAGGCTGTTGAAAATGGCTGTAAGTTTGACGGTTGGGGAGAGCATTTTAAGTTTGACGTATGGATGCAGACTTTTGACGAACTTGGAATTGACCCTAATTTCTATACGGCGCGTGAACGCAGTTATGAAGAAGTTCTTCCTTGGGACCATATCGACATAGGCGTTACAAAGAATTTCTTGATGCGTGAAAATGAAAAAGCAAAACAATCGGTAACAACACCGAACTGCCGTCAAAAATGTGCAGGCTGCGGTGTTAAATCATTCGGTACGGGGGTCTGTTATGAGTAATTATATATTGAAATATTCGCGAGATGAAAGAGTAAAATATATTTCTCACCTTGACTTTGTGCGTCTGTTCCACAGAACAGTACGTCGTACAGGTATGAATTTTATGTTTTCAAACGGATTTAATCCTCACCCGATTATGATGGTTGCACAGCCGTTGTCGGTAGGTGTGACTTCTGACTGCGAGTATATGAAAGTAGGCTTTGACGGCGATTACAGCGAACAAGAACTTGTCGATACAATCAATAATGCTTTTCCGCCGGGATATAAAATTCTTGCCGCAAAAAAAGTTGAGGGCAAGGAAATTGACCTTACAAAACTTGACAGAGCGGTGTATACGGTTGAACTTGAATATGAGGGCAGTGCGGATATTGAAAAACTTCTTGCACAAAACGAACTCAAAGTAATGAAAAAATCAAAGAGCGGTGTAAAAGAGTCGGATATACGTCCGTATATATATCGCATTGAAAAAATAAGCGAAGATAACGGCATACTTGTGCTTAAAATGTGTATTTCTGTAGGCAGTGTGTATAATCTTAAACCGCAGAGTGTTATTGACGCAATGGAAAAATATTGCGATAATTTCAAAGGCGGTTTTATGAATGTGCACAGAAATTCAATGACAATCGGAGATAAAGAGATTTTGTAAAAATATTATATAAATCAGTTGAAATAATACAGAAAATATGCTATAATAGATATAGTTATTAATGTTAAATAGGAGTGGTTATAATGGTAAACGGTATTGAACACGTTGCTGTTGTTTCAAAGAACACAGCCGCACTTAAAGATTGGTATATGGAAATGTACGGCGGCAGAGTTGTTTATGACAACGGTAAGGGTACATATTTTCTTCAGTTTGCCGACGGCAGTATGATTGAGTTTGTTACGGCAACAGACGATAAAACCGCTGACGTTGAAAAACAGGCAGGTATCAGACACCTTGCTTTTTCTGTAACTCCGGCGGCTTTTGACGAAATCGTTGCAAAGCTAAAGGCTGATGAAAGAGTTGAAGAAGTACACGATGTATCTGAAAATGCAAAGGGATTAAAGACATATTGGTACAGAGATATTGAAGGCAATTTCTCACACCTTATCTATCGTCCCGAACCGTTAATGTAATTCTTTTTTAAGAATTATTAAATTAGTTAATATTTATATTAAATATAAAAATACAAGGAGGAAAAATTTAAGATGAGTGAGTATTTAAACTTTAGTCTTGAAGGTAAAGTTGCACTTGTAACAGGTGCATCATACGGTATCGGCTACGCTATTGCGTCAGCATATGCAAAGTCAGGTGCTAAGATTGTTTTCTGCGATATTAAGCAGGAATTTGTTGATAAGGGTATGGCTGCATATACAGCTGACGGTATCGACGCTAAGGGTTATGTTTGCGACGTAACTAACGAAGAAATGGTACAGGAAATGGTTAAGAAAATCGAGGCTGAAGTAGGCGTTATCGATATTCTTGTAAACAATGCAGGTATCATTAAGAGAATTCCTATGTGCGATATGACTGCTGACGAGTTCAGACAGGTTGTTGACGTTGACCTTAACGCTCCGTTTATCGTATCAAAGGCAGTTATTCCTTCAATGATTAAGAAGGGTCACGGTAAGATTATAAACATCTGTTCAATGATGTCAGAGCTTGGCCGTGAAACTGTATCAGCTTATGCTGCTGCTAAGGGTGGTCTAAAGATGCTTACAAGAAACATCTGTTCAGAATACGGTGCTAACAACATTCAATGTAACGGTATCGGTCCTGGTTACATAGCTACACCTCAAACAGCTCCGCTAAGAGAAAAGCAAGCTGACGGATCAAGACATCCGTTCGACCAGTTTATCTGCGGCAGAACTCCTGCAGGCAGATGGCTACAAGCTGAAGAACTTACAGGTCCTGCTGTATTCCTTGCTTCAGATGCATCAAATGCTGTAAACGGTCACATTCTATATGTTGACGGCGGTATCCTTGCTTACATCGGTAAACAACCGTGATGACAGCTTAAATAGGTTTTTAAACCGACGAAAATTTTTCGTCGGTTTTTTTTTATATAAAAATGAACCAAATGCCGCCCATGACTATCTAACTAATGTACAAACAAAAAGCGCTGATGTTTATACAGAAAGGTAAAATCCAATGGACAGAGAAAAATTTACACAAGAAGTTCTGAAATCTGAAAATACAATGTACCATATTGCAAAGGGTATGCTTAAAAGTGAAAGTGACTGTGAAGATGTTGTTTCGGAGGCTGTTTTAAAGGCATATACGAAAATTCACACTCTTAAAGAAGAAAAGTATTTCAAAACGTGGCTTATAAGAATTTTAATAAACGAATGTTATAAAAAGTTGCGTGAATATAAAAGGGTTGTTTCGATAGAGGACTGTAACAACAGTTTTGAATATAAGGACAATTCAAACTACACCGAGCTTTATAATGCGGTTAAAAAGCTGAAACCCAAAATCAGAATAGTAATAATGCTACACTATATAGAAGGTTATTCTGTCGAAGAAGTAGGGAATATATTAAAAATTCCTGTCGGAACGGTTAAAAGCCGTCTGCATATCGGTCGTAAAAATTTAAAGGAGGAACTTGAAGATGAATAAATATGATTGGAAAAATGCCTTTCCGAAACCAAGTGAAAATTTTCATAATAAACTTTGTATGACGTTGGATAGTTTTGAAAAGGAGAATGTAAAAATGAAAAAAGTATCTTTTAAAAAGAGTATCATTATTGCGGCGGCAGTATTGGCTATCGGCACGGCAGCATTTGCGTCAAGAGGTGCGGTTAGTTATGTTGTGGGAAGTACATCGTCAAAGCCGGATTATACAAACATTCCCGCTACGGAAACGCTTAATAAAAATGTGGGCTTTTCACCGAAGATTGTCGAACAATTTTCAAACGGCTATACATTTAAAGGCGGACATAACGGAAAAAATAAGTATGTTGACGAAGAAAACGGAACAGAAGAAAAGTATAAATCATTTATGGCTGATTATGAAAAAGATGGTAGCAAAGTTATGTTAAGCGCCGACACTTACGCAGACAGCCATAAAGACCAAGGCAACAGCGAAGTAAGCGATTATAACGGCATAGCAATAGCATATATATCGTATGTAAATAAGGTTGTTCCGGCTGATTATCAGCAGACTGAACAGGATATGAAAGACGAGGAAAGCGGTAAATATGTATTCAGCTACGGCGCGGAGAAGGTTGAAATTTCACAAGTGCAAGGCGTTGAGTGGGAACAGGACGGAATTTATTACAATATTACGGCAATAGATTCACCGCTTGATAAGCAGGGACTTATTGATATGGCTAAGGAAGTTATTGATAATTAATATGTATTTATAAATCAAAAAGGTGTTGCATATTGCAACACCTTTTGATTTAATTATTCTGTTTTTTGCCAAAAATCAACAGGAGTCATATCGTTCCAAATAAACACTTTATCAGGTTCAAATTGAAGTAAACCAGTAGATTGTCCTGTTGTTGTAGGCGTAATATCGACTAAGTCTGTCAAAATACCGTTTGAATATTTTGCGGCATATCCTTTCATATCTGTCAGGCAACCGATGTTTAAAGCGACATTCTGACCGTTTACGGTTATTTCGCTTGTAGTGTAATATCTTGCATTTGCAAATTCAACACTTGATGTTGAGTTTGCGTTTGCTTGATTATAAATCTGAACGTATGTGATAGGTGAAGTCCTACCGGTTGCTGTGTCGGAGAAGTTTCTAAGGTTAAGGTCACTCGCCGAGGCAACCGTATTACCTGTTGAATCAATAACAGTCAACGTAACAGTCGCACCGTTTCCGTTGCCGACATTTGTAAAGTTGTAGCGGAAAGTATATGTTTCGCCAAGCTTGATTGTGCCTACGGAAGACGCTCTTGTGTTTTTCCATGCAACATTCAATTCAGTATCAGATTTTTTTGTAAGATACCAGCCGCCGCCTGTTTGCTTGTCAGCCATAAATCTTACGAAAAATCCTGCCGCATTGTTTTTGTCTGTGTTACCGTTTGCAGGGATTGAGTTGATTTTCACTGTATGTTCGAGCGTGAAGTCACCCGCATAACTGCCTATTTGTGCCGTTGTTAATTCTGATGTTGTGCTTGATGTTTCATACAGTTTATTAAGCGCGGCAATGTTTGCGTCCAATAACTGAATTGTTAAATATGCGGTTTTGTCTAAATACGTTACTGTAAGAGTTTGTTTACCAAGCGTGTTTCCGAAACCTGTCACTTCAAATTCGTTTGAGTTTAGCACCGATGAAGTACCGTCAGAGTAATATGCTGTAACTGTAATTGTGTTTTTGTCGATATTTTCACCGAGATAGTATGTTGATTTTGAAGTCTGTGCAGTAATTCTTGAAACAGATTTTACCGTTATTTTCAAATCGGTCGTTTTACCTAAGTACGAAACAGTAAGTGTCTGTTCGCCGATTATATCTTTGTCGATTTCGGAAACCGTATAAGTGTTTATTTCCTCCGAAGTACCGTCCGAATAATTAGCCTTTACAACCATACCTGTTCTGTCAAACGATTCGCCCGGAACGTATGAAGTTTTTGTAGGTTGTGTTGTTACGGCTATGCTTGTAAGTGTTCTTGTGTCAAACACTTCTTTACCCATATAGAAACCGACATGCGGAGGCTGGTTGTACGCCGTTTGCTCCGCCGCAACACCGCTGCGGTATACAGGGTCTTGCATAAGTGTTTTGATTTTATAATCTGTCGTATCGGTTGTTGAGAATACTCTAAGAGCCGTTCCGTCACTGGTAGGGTAGACAACTTCTTCTCTCCAGTCACCGAAAAGGTCGGCTTGAAGTGACGGATTTGCCTTTGTACCGTTGATTGAAACACAATCATAATTTCCGGCACTGAATATATTGCTCATATTACGACCGTTCCAATCGGTGATATTTGCACCGTCAAGCAAGTTGTCGTATAAATCGCCGTCCCAGAAAATACGGAAATTCATTGAAGGTGTATTTCTGCCTGTAAGCGAAGTGGCAGTTGTGAAATCAGTGCCGCCGTTTGACTGTCTTGCATAGTTTTTTGCACTCCAAATTTGATAGTATCCGCCGGCGCCGACATTCGCCATAACACCGCGACCTGTGTCGGCGGACGCACCTTCGTGGAACATAATATTGCCTGTTTCGGCGTCAATAACAGACATACCGAAATCCAGAGTTATGTCATTACCGCTAAGGCTGTTTGTTCCGCTGTCCTCGTGGACTGTGAAAAATTCAAAACCGGTATGTGTAGGGTCGTAGTTTCCTATATGAAGTGCGTCACCGTGCTGTAAATATGTACACCATTTAGGACGGAATTCGTTGTCGTCATTGACTTCCATACACAATGCGCCTGTGATAAATTCGTCTTTGCCGTCATTATCCACGTCGGCAACGGTACAGTTGTGGTTGCCGTTTCCGACATATTGATAAGCACCGTCGTAATATCCCTCTTGACCTTTTTGCGTATCAAAACGATAAGTAGGGGATAAAGCTGTACCG
This sequence comes from Hominilimicola sp., assembly GCF_046972485.1. Taxonomy (NCBI): domain Bacteria; kingdom Bacillati; phylum Bacillota; class Clostridia; order Eubacteriales; family Oscillospiraceae; genus Hominilimicola; species Hominilimicola sp. Next base: position 5,297 of record NZ_JBKVWU010000037.1, on the reverse strand, counting down.
TCCCAGCTTATACCGGCAATACTTGTACGCTGTTTGCCGTTTCTGCCGAAATAGTAGCCCCTTAAATATATCGCATACGGCTTTTCACCGTCAAGATAGGCAATGTCGGATACAAAACGATTTGAACGGTTACCGAAATCGTCGCCGTAATCTACACCGTTTTCACTTCCGCGAGTTGTCGGAAGATTAATAGTGTCCATTGCGACACCTGTTTCACCGTTGAATACTGTCAAAAATTCTTTACCTTCGGTAATTCTGCCGTAACCTCTGTAATCGGCAGTTGAATTTTCTTCATCTGTTATTGCTTTAATTTCTTCATCGGTTTGTGCGGCATTTGAAACATATTCGCCTTGTCCGTCCTTTGAACCGAGTGAAGTTTGACACATTACTTCAGATTTGCCGTCGCCGTCAAAGTCATATACAAGGAACTGAAGTGTGTGTGCACTTGAATATACGTTTTTACCGAGTGCAATATCGTTCTTCCAAAGTTTTGTACCGTCTAATTTGTATGCGGCAAGATGTATCGTGCCGGAATATGCAGGGTCACCAGGCGAACCGACGTCATGTTCGGAAGATGTCCATTTCACGATTATTTCGTACTCTCCGTCGCCGTCAACGTCACCCGTTGAACAGTCGGCAGGGAAGAATGAATATGTAGCAAGCTCATTGCCTGATGGGTCATAAATTGTTTCATCATCAGGTTTTGAAAGCGGTATATCAAAATAACTGTTGTTGTATACTGTTACGGCATCACATTTCTCGCCCTCAACGCCGTTTATAACGGGTGCGACACTGTAATTTGTGCCAACGGTTGAATCAACATAATTTGTTTTGGTTGCGACTTCGCTTATTTTTTTGCCGTCACGATATACATTAAATGACACATTTTTATCGGCACTGCCGAAAATGTTGTCCTCACTGTCAAATAATCGCCAACTTAAATATACACCGCCGTCTGTTTTTATTGCGATAAGACCGCGGTCAAGCTTTTCCATTTGACGTGTGTGTACATTTTCATCGGTATATCCCGTAGAAGAATTATACCAATAGTTGTAGCTTACCTGTTGCGTGTTTGCACTGTCAGCATAAGCGGACGTATTTAAAGCCGCTGTCGATGACATAGCAAGCACTGTCGAAAGTACCGTGCATAAAAGTTTTTTCATAAAAATACCTCCAATTCTCCCTTAAATTTTATCATATCATAAATCGGTTAAAATTGATAATTAAATAACAGTGAATTTAGTTTAATATGACGATAAAATTTGTAACGAAAATATAATGAATTTTGTAAAGAATAATGGTTGAAAACTGTTAACAATCTATGGTATAATGATAAACTGATATAGAGTATTTAAAGTCAGAAGGGATTTTTAATATGAAGAAAAAAATCATGGCGGCTGTTTTATGCACTTCAATGTTGTTTCCGACAGTGTGCGTCAATGCGGAAACAAGTGAAAGCGACATAAAAAGTGCTATAGAAAAAGCAATAGAATGGAAAGCAGATAAGGACAGTCCGTTTTACGGAATCGGATCATACAGTTCTGATTTTTATATTATGGCTTTGAACCGAATGGGTAAAAACTATGATTACAGCAGATATTTGGCGGGGCTTGACGGAGTTGCGGCAGGTTACGGCGAAGAACATAATGCCTCGTCTATGCAAAGAACAGTGCTTGCAACGATAGCGTCAGGCGGTGATCCGAGAAATGTCGGCGGACGTGACTTGGTTGCGGACGGTATTTATTACAGAGATAATGTTTCACCACTCGGAAAAGAGGGTGCAGACGGATATTCGTGGGGACTTATTGCTCTTGATTCAAAGAGTTTTGAAACTCCTGAATGGGCATTGTCAAACAGAAACGATATACTTGCAGGGATATTGTCACATCAAAATACGAACGGCAGTTTTGATGACAGCGTGTACAGTACCGCAGTTGCAATTACGGCGCTTGCACCTTATTACGAAACAAGCGGTGCGTATACGATAACGCAAAATCAGACGGGTTATGTGATTGATTTAAGCCCTAAAGACGCGGTTGAGGACGCACTTAATTATTTGTCGGCAGAACAGGACAAAGACGGTGATTGGGGTGACCTTGAATCAACGGCAATGACTGTTATCGCACTTGATACGTTGGGCGTTAATGCTGACAGTGACGGCAGATTTGTTGCTAAAAACGGCAGTGCGGTAGACGGCTTAATGCAGTATCAGCAAAAAGACGGTGGATTTTCGACCGGTAAGGGAAAGAGTAACAGTGAGGCAACATCTTTGGCAGTGTGCGCACTTACAAGCCATTTGAGAAAGTTGCAGAATAAAGCGACATTCTTTAATTTTGACGTAAATGATTCGGTTGTGTTTGAAACACCTGCACCGACGAAAGCACAATCTTCAAACAATACGTCAAATAAGACATCATCAAGTACATCAAAATCAAATACGACAACAAAGACAACAACGAAACCGAAAACAACAAAGCCTAAAACGACAACAAAACCAAAGACAACGACTAAGGTGACGGGAACAATGAAACCGACAAAAACGGCTTCGCCTATGGAATCATCATCACCAAAGCCGTCCCTGACACCAAGACCGACAAAAAAGCCGGCACTTGTAGGACCGGTTGAGATGCCTGGACCAATGCCGTCATTTGAACCGAATGAAGCACTTCCGCAGGAAAAGGGACATCACGACAGAAAGAGCGGAGGAGCGGCAGTTGCGATTGTAAGCATAGTAGCGGTACTTTGCTTGGCGGCAATAGCGGTTGTATTGTATCTCGGTAAAACAAAGAAATTTGAGGGTAAAGGTATATTTAAGTATCTTGCACCGAAAAAGAAAAAGAAGAATGAAATATATAAGGCAAAACAGCATAGAAGGACAGAACAACACAGACGTTATGAAGAACGTGAAAAGTTTAAAAAACGACGTAAATTTGATAAACGAAGAAGATAAATAAAAGGTGACTGCATTTTTGCAGTCACCTTTTACATTGCAGACAACCTTTTCAGCCTTCCATATGCTTGCCTAAAAAACCGGCGGCGGATTCTGCTAATTTTTCTTCGACTTCAGACGCAGTTTCACCCTCTTTTAAAATGAACAAAACAGAGCCGATCGTGTCACCCTCCGATACTATCGGAACAACAACGCCCGCGTTGTATTTTTCAACACCGTCAGCGACTGAAACGGGTTTGCCGTCTTTGTAGCTTACAATGATTTTTTCGTTCATTACATTTTCAAGCTCACTGCTTACAGGCTTTTCGATAAGCTCTTTCTTCGGTAATCCCGATACTGCAATGACATTGTCACGGTCGGTTATACAAGCACCGTGTCCGCTTGCTTTGGCAAGTGTTTCAACATAATTAGCGGCAAAGTCACCAAGCTCGCCGATTGGGGAGTATTTTTTGAAAATAACCTCACCGTCTTTTTCTGTATAAATTTCAAGAGGATCGCCCTCTCTGATTCGCATAGTGCGTCGTATTTCCTTTGGAATAACAACTCTTCCGAGATCATCTATTCTTCTTACAATTCCTGTTGCTTTCATCGCTTTTCCTCCAAAATAAATTTATATTTGTGTTAAATATTATTTGCATTGTTTTTTTGATTTATCCATAATTGATAAAAAAAAACAAAAATTTTGGAGTTTTAAAAATTAATGTGTAATATTGCCACTGCTGTATGCCCTTAGAGGGGAGGGGGCGTAGAAAACGACAGAGGGGTGGCAAATGAGCAAAATAAAAGGGCGACCATTGGTCGCCCCTACGAAAGTACATTAAATAATCATATCATCACGGATCAAGGTGGTGAATATCTCTTGGGAACAAACTTGCCTCACGGATATTTGCAAGACCAAGCATTTTCATAACGACACGTTCAAGACCGATACCAAGTCCGCCGTGCGGTGGCATACCGTACTTAAATATATCGGTATATGCACCGAGGTCGCCCTCCTCCATATGATAACGTTTCATTTTTTCAAGAAGTTCGTTATAATCGTGAATTCTCTGACCGCCTGTTGTGATTTCAAGACCTCTGAAAAGCAAGTCAAAACTTTCGGCAAGTTTAGGGTCGTCTGCCGAATCCATTGCATAGAACGGACGTTTTAATCCCGGGAACTTTTCAACGAATATAAATTCACTGTCATAATTCTCTTTTGCGTATTCGCACAATTTAACTTCATCTGTAGGATCAAGGTCAAATTGATTATGTGACTTGCCGAGAATATCAAGTGCCTCAAAGAATGTTACCGAAGGGATTTCATTGATAACAGGCAATGTTGCACCTAAAAGCTCCAACTCGTCACTGTAATGTTTCGGCAAATACTCAACAACATATTTAAGCATAGCCGTTTCCATAGCCATAACATCATGCATATCGTTGATAAATCCCATTTCAAAATCAAGTCCGATATATTCGTTCAAATGACGTGTAGAGTTGTGTTTTTCGGCTCTGTAAACAGGAGCAATTTCAAACACTCTGTCAAAGAATGCTACGCAAGTCTGTTTGTAGAACTGCGGACTTTGTGCAAGATATGCGTCTTTATCAAAGTATTTCAATTTGAATATATTAGCACCGCCTTCAGCACCTGCCGCAACGATTTTTGGTGAATGTATTTCGGTAAAGTTATTGTTTAACATAAATTCACGAAATGCCGACACAACGCCCTCTGAAATTTTAAATACCGCTCTCTGTTCAGGGTGACGAAGTGCGACACTTCTGTGTACCATTGAAGTTTCGATTGAACAGCCAAGCTTTTTGCTTGAAACGTGAAGAGGGTATTCCTCTGCAGGTTTTGAAAGTATTTCAAACGAAGAAAGAGTTATTTCATAGCCGTGATTAGCACGTTTTTCTTCTTTTACGTCACCTGTGATTTTGATATAAGCACCCTCACAAAGTGAGTCAAAATCGCCTGTACATTTGTCCTTTGAATAAACGGATTGAAGAATATATCTTCCCGTACGAAGTATTACAAATGAGAAACCGCTCATTTTTCTAAGCTTATGCACGCAAGCACAAAAGCTTGTTGAACCGCCGACAGCTTTTTGCAAATCGTCAAGAGTGATTTCGCTTATAAGCTGTGAACCATCTATTTTCTGCATATTAATTCCACCTTTATTTTAATTTTTCAGTCAATAAGTCCTTAGCAAGTTTAGGGTTTGCACCTTTACCCGTTGTGCGTACCACTTGTCCCATAAGGAAACCGAAAATCTTTTGATTACCGTTTTTGTAGCTTTCAACACTGTCTGCGTTTTCGGCTATAATTTTATCAATAATTTCTTCAAGACCCGATGTGTCATTGTCC
>NZ_JBKVWU010000036.1:0-18062 GCF_046972485.1 Hominilimicola sp. | reverse complement strand
CAGTCGTTAAAACTACTACGCTATAAAAAGTCTAACTTTTTGGGGTCACATCAAAGTAATCGCTTTTTGATAATATTAGTCGTTAATTGATTCCCATTTCCAATTACGAACTTCAGGCAAGTCCTGACCGTATTCGGCAATGTATTGCTTATGTTCAACAAGTTTATCGCACATAAGTTGATTTAGGTATGCACCCTTATTGCCAAGTTGAGGCAAGCTTTCAACAGTTGCCTTAACAAGGTGGAAACGGTCGATTTCATTTTGAACACGCATATCGAACGGAGTAGTGATTGTACCTTCTTCCATATAACCGAAAACGTGAAGATTTCTGTTATGTCTGTTATATGTAAGTTCGTGTACAAGTTTTCTGTAACCGTGGAACGCGAATATAATCGGCTTATCTTTTGTAAAGATTGAATCGTATTCAACATCGCTAAGACCGTGAGGGTGTTCAGACTGTGGTTGAAGTTTCATAAGGTCAACTACGTTTACGACACGAATCTTTAAATCAGGCATATTCTTATGAAGAATTGTAGCTGCCGCAAGAATTTCAAGTGTCGGTGTATCACCGCAGCAAGCAAGTACAACATCAGGTTCACAACCCTTATCGTTTGATGCCCAATCCCAAATACCGATACCTTGTGTACAGTGCTTAACAGCCTGTTCCATTGTAAGCCATTGCGGACGTGGGTGCTTTGATGTTACAAGAACGTTTACATAGTTCTTACTTCTGATACAGTGGTCAAAGCATGATAGCAAGCAGTTGGCATCCGGCGGAAGATAAATTCTTGCAACATCTGCTTTCTTATTTGAAATATGGTCAAGGAATCCCGGATCCTGGTGTGTAAAACCGTTATGGTCTTGTTGCCATACGTTTGATGACAAGATAAGGTTTAGCGATGCAATCTTTTGACGCCATGGAAGTTCCGATGTAACCTTTAACCATTTAGCATGCTGTGCGGCCATTGAATCGATTATTCTGATAAATGCCTCGTAACTTGCAAAGAAACCGTGACGACCTGTCAAAATATAGCCCTCAAGCCAACCTTCACACATATGTTCCGAAAGCATTGAGTCCATAACTCTGCCGTCTGTTGCAAGGAATTCGTCATTGTCGTATTTTTCACCGTTCCAGTCACGGTTTGTTTCTTCAAATACTTTGCCAAGTCTGTTTGACATAGTTTCGTCAGGACCGAATATGCGGAAGTTTTTGCTTTCCTTGTTTAGTTTGAATATGTCACGAACAAATCCGCCAAGCTCAATCATATCCTGTCCCTCGACAGAACCAGGGAACGGTACGTCAAATGCATAATCTCTGAAATCAGGCATACGTAAATCTCTTAAAAGCAAACCGCCGTTTGCGTGTGGGTTAGCACCCATTCTGTGATTGCCCTCAGGAGCAAGTGCGGCGATTTCAGGAACAAGTCTGCCGTTTTCGTCGAATAATTCTTCGGGTTTGTAGCTTAACATCCATTCTTTTAGCTGGTCAAGATGTTCCGGCTTTGACATATCCATAGGGACTTGGTGTGCTCTGAATGTACCTTCGATTTGATTTCCGTCAACAACCTTTGGACCTGTCCAGCCCTTTGGTGTACGAAGAACGATCATAGGCCACTTTGGACGTGACGCGTCATTGTTTTCGCGTGCATTTTTTTGGATTGCCTTAATCTTTTCGATTACTGTATCCATAGTTTCTGCCATTAGTTTGTGCATTGTTATAGGGTCATCGCCCTCAACAAAGTACGGTTCCCAACCACATCCCTTGAAGAATGATTCGATTTCTTCGTGTGATATACGCGAGAAAATTGTTGGGTTTGAAATTTTGTATCCGTTTAAGTGAAGTATAGGTAATACCGCACCGTCATTTATTGGGTTTAGGAATTTGTTTGATTGCCATGCTGTTGCAAGAGGACCTGTTTCAGCCTCACCGTCACCGACAACACAAGCAGTGATAAGATCGGGATTATCGAATACCGAACCGAATGCGTGTGCAAGTGAGTAACCAAGCTCACCGCCTTCGTTGATTGAACCCGGTGTTTCGGGTGCAACGTGGCTTGAAATACCGCCCGGGAATGAGAACTGCTTAAACAGTTTTTTCATACCCTCTGTATCTTGGCTTACGTTCGGATATACTTCCGAATAAGAGCCTTCCATATATGTATTTGCCACCATAAAGTTACCGCCGTGTCCCGGACCTGAAATGTAAATCATATCAAGGTCGTAACGCTTAATAACTCTGTTTAAGTGAGTGTAAACAAAGTTTTGACCCGGCACTGTACCCCAGTGACCTACTATTTTGTGCTTTACGTGTTCTCTTTTAAGAGGCTCTCTCAAAAGAGGGTTGTCAAGTAAGTAAAGTTGACCTGCCGCAAGATAGTTCGCAGCTCTCCACCATGCGTTCATTTTTGTAAGCATTTCGTCGCATAATGGCTGTTTTTCCAAACAATCATTTGAATTCATAAAAATTCTCCCTCCGTTTTTTTTACATGGCAATTTTATTCCCAAGCCGTAAAATTAAATGTCTAAAAATTGTCATACTACTCTCCAAGATTAAATTATACGCCTGTGTTAAATATTTGTCAATGCTTATTTTGACAAGATTAGCCTTTGTTTTTGGGATATAACTGTTCACTTTTTTGTTGCGTGTTTCTAACAAAAAAAGCAACAAAGACAAGCTTTATCGACTTGCTTTTGTTAAGCTTGTTGGTGATTTCTGAAATATGTAATATTTGAACATAATTCAAATGAAAAATATCGGAACGATAGAACAAAATCTTGAGCAGAGTTTAAATGCAATAAAAGCAGCGGCGGAAAATGTAAATCATCAAAGGTAGTGTAAAAACGAATAACCCCTGTAAGGGACGGAACATGGAGAACAGATAATGGTAAAGTTATTGGCGATGATAGTTACGGTTATAATAGTCATAATAGACATCAGCAGAATGTAAAATTTGAAAATAAAAAATTCAGCTCCGTTAATACGGAGCTGAATTTTTTTATTATCTTTCACTTGAGAATGTCAAAAATATTATGCCACAATAGTACAAAATCAGACTATCTGAAATTGTACTAAACGGAGGCGGACTATGTCGGTGCGGTATATGAGGAATATGCGAAGTCTGTAGGACTGTCATATACGGGGTTGATTATTCTGTATGAAATTTATGAAATTGAAAACTGCATGCAAAAGAAGTTATGTGAATATTGTTTTATACCTAAGCAGACCGTTAATGCGGTGGTAACGTCTTTTTACAAAAACGGTTGGATTATGTTAGAGGAAATGCCGCAGGACAGGCGGAACAAGACAATTCACCTAACCGAAAAGACACTGAAGAAATATTAGAAAAAGTCAAAGAAAACGAAAACAAAGCAATGGAGAAGTTAAGCGAAGATGAACATGAAACGCTTATGTCGCTTACAAAAAAGTATGTTACCTGTTTTAAAGGTGTTATATTGAAAGGATAAAAATGAGTAAAAATAATCAAGATGTTTTAAATCGTCCGATACATTTAAAAATGTTAATCGGATTTTCATTGCCGACGATTTTGTCAATGGTATTTATGAGTATTTACACGACTGTTGACGGACTGTTCGTGGCAAGGCTTGGACGGCGTGTGGCGGTCAATGCCGATAGACGAATTTCTGTCATTTGCAATGAGCGTGTACTATTTTAGAAAATTGTATTTCAGAAAAGTAAAAGTATGATAAAATATGGCTGTACTACATTAACAGTACAGTCATATTTTTTAATATAACACTGACAGTCCGATACTTTATCGACAAAATATGATATAATTATCAAAATAATTAAATTTAATCATTGCAAAATTAAGAAAGGTGTGAGTATTATGGGACTTTTTGGTGAATTGGCTGCAGCTTTGATTGGAGCCGCAATAGATGGCAGTGCAGAGGAAGAAAGAGTGGAAATGGAAAGACGAAACAGACAGGAGGCATATGAGCAACAGTTGGAATTAGAACAAAAAAGGCAGGAGGAAGCCAAAAGACAACGTCGCCACGAGAACGCTACATTAATTATTAACGGAATTTTTTCATTATTGGAATCGGCATCAGGAAATAGTAATGATGAAGACAATTATTAAACCAAAACAATTTTTCGGAGGTATTATATAAAATGTTACTTATGAAATTATCAGATAAAAGCAAGAAATATTACTTGGATTTGTCATTATATTTAGCCAAATCTGACGGTTTTTTCAGTGATATCGAAAAAAAGTTAATAGATACACAGTGTGCAGAAATGGGAATAGATAATAATGATTATACGGAAGAATTAAGCTTTGAAGAAGTATGTCAAACAATAAGAACTTCAGCAACAAACAATGAGAAAAAGATTATTTTTATAGAACTTATATCTCTTGCTTTCGTTGATGAAGAATTCACAGATGAGGAAAATGTATTTGTTGAACAAGTCAGAAGACTGTTAGAAATTCCTGAAGAAGTATCAGAGCAGGCGATCGATATTATTTCAAATATAGTAAAATATACAAAAACGTTGGAAGACTTTGTTGAATGGTAAATTTAGAAGGTGAAGAATTATGATGAAAACAATAAACGTTAAAACGTGTAAAAAATGTGCTTTTTGTAAGTATTGGTATGATCCTACAAACGCATATATCAATCCCAGAAATCCAAGAATGAATTTGTGGGAACTTGACAGTAATGCAACATGTATTTGCATTCAAAAAAATATTAAATTACCGGCATCTTCAGTATGTTCCAAATATGAATGTAAGATTGTGTTAATGTAATTTTTTGAGCCTGTCGATATTTTATTGACAGGCTCAAAGTTTTATTTTGAGTTACATCATAAAATACAATCCCCAATCTTGATCGTTTGCATATGGGTCGGCGTAGTTTGCGGATATACCGTTTATCGAGGTAGGGTAGACGTATGCACAAGTGGCGGTGCCGTCGGAGTTCAGTAGACTAAGCACGGAGCGGTGAGAATAATCCGCTCTTTTTTTATACTCGTTTGAGCCTATAATATCGCCGTAATCGCTATACGCATTACCTGTAAGCGCACTCCAATAATGTGGGAAAGTATCGCCGTACAGTCGACATTTGCCGAACCAATAACCGTCCCAATGACGTATGGCGGTTTCGTACAAATGACAGTCGGGCTGTAAGCCGTTAAAAAGTTCTAGTACATCAAGTTGAATTTTTGCAGCGTCAAGATACTTATTCTCATTTGTAACAATATATGTTTGAAGTAAAATGTTCGTCGCCGGTGCGACTATGCTCTGCTCATAATTTACTTCGTGTGCGGGATAATCAAGTGCTGTTTCGGCGATATAATCGGCATGTTTTTTAAACCATGCAATCATATTATCCGCCATATCAGTCATACCGCTTTCTCTTAAACACTCAACAAGTTTTACAATCGGCACTTCAATAGCATAAAAATGCTCACCGCCTTGATTGTAAAAAAACAACATAATCTTATACGCAATTTCAAGCATATTTTTGTCCCCAAACAATTTGTAAAGTTCAATATAAAACAAGCTGAACCACGGATAATTGTAAAGGCGGGTAAAGGAATTATCGTAATTGTAGTCATTGAACACCTCGCCTGTTTCGATGCAAACAAGGTTGTTTTGTACGTATTTTATGTACTTTTTAAGACTATTTAAAAGTACTTCGTCATTGTGATTTTGCAGATATTTTGCAATAAGCACTCCCATACCGACACGCTCACGACCTCCGTTAAAGTCGTATTCACGATTATAATATATATGCTTTTCCTCATTGTCATAGATAAGATATGCACCGTCAAGCTTGCTTTTCGGATTGTTGTATTGCTGATTTTCAGCGATAAAATGACATCTGTTTTTAGCAAGTTCATCAAAACAAGGCAAGACCAAAATGTTGCAGTGAGTAACAACATCGTCAATATTTATCGAATATGAATACTTTTTCGGTGTATCGGCTTTTGTTGAAATGACAATTTCATTGTTTTCGATTTTGTAGTCAACAGATTTGTTATTTTCTCTGATTTGCACCTCAGAAAAATCAAAGTTAGGTGAAACGGTTATATTGATATTTTCACCGCTGAACAGTACGAAATTTTCAGCCGAAACATTGATAAAGCAATTGCATAGTTGATTAACTTTGCTGTAAAAATCGTTTTTGCCGTTATGCCAAAATAATTTCCATTCAATCGTAAAACTTTCATTCGGCACAAGTGCGACAGGTGACGGGTGAAGAATAAAATCACCTCTGTCGTTGCTGATTTTTTCAAAATCACGCTCGACACTGTAACCTGAAAGACTTCCATCGGTCAGCACAAGTCCGAGGTGTGGAGCTTCGCCACCCATTCTAAGACACATAACATACGAAATATTTTCGCCACACCAAATATGTGTGTGACATTTTGTCGTCATACACGCTTTAGCACCGCAGGTGTAATCATCATTAAAAGGTGTGTATATCGAAATATCTTTCAGTGACGTAAAAATGTCCTTGTCGGTGGTGTTCGTGAACGTGTATCGCTCTGTGATTATATCGCCTGATTGAGAGGAAGTCTTGTTTACGGAAATGCCTTTAGGGCATTTAACCGTACCCCATTCGGTGTTTCCCTCAATCCAATTCATTTTGTATTTATCGTTTGCGTTTATCAATTCTTTCATAAAATTAATCCTTTCTTTTATTATTAATATTTCCACATCTTTATCGCACGGCTTTGTTGCCTGAATTGATTAGGAGTGACTTCTTTTATTTTCTTAAATACGCGGTTAAAATACTGACTGTTGTCGTAACCGCACATTTTATAAATATCGTGTATCGGAATTTTTGACTCGCATAAAAGCAGACATGCGCGTTGAATTTTGAGCGCATTTATATAGTGAGTAATCGTAATGCCTGTGTGTTCTTTGAATACACGGCAAAGATGACTTTTTGTTATGCCGAAATGCTCCGAAAGAGCGTCAAGTCCTTTGATTTCAAGGTAGTTTTTCTGTATGTAATTTCCGATTGTTGATAAATCGGAATCGAATGTGCGTTTGGCATTCGGATTGCTGAAAGGAATGTGCTTGTACAATATGTCAACTATTGCAAGCATACAGTCGTTACGCATATCAACGTTGTTGTAAGCAGTGAGCGAATATGTGCGGATAATCGGGAGTAAGTCGGGAGGGAGCGATATAAGCGGAGTTTTGAAACATTCCGTTATTTTGTAGTATTGCGATTTAGTAAAATGCTCTTTTATGTATGCGTCCGAAAATTCTATACATATTCCCAAAAAAGTACCGTCTCCGAAACTTCTGTGCGGAGTTGAGGCAGGAATCATAAGCGCGTCACCTGTGACGACTTTGTAAAGCACGTTACCTAAATACATACGCCGTTCACCGTTGCAGACAATATAAATTTCATACGCACCGTGTGATTCGTATATCGGATTGACGTTGCCTTGATCTCTGTCCTCAATCCAAAAATAAATGTTGTCGGCAGTGTTGGACTGTAATACCTCCATAAATTTTCCACTCCTTTCAAAATGTTTTTCGATATTTTGATTGTATATTATGATAATCAAATTTTCAATAGCAATATCACATTTCAGAGCAATAAATATCAAAATTGTTTCACTTTCAAAATGAAACAATTCTTGATTTACTTTAAATAAATGGTATAATTAAATTAATTATTTATTCGGAAAGGATTATGGTATTATGAAAGCAAAATTGACAAAGCCGCCTATGGGGTGGAACAGTTGGGATTGTTACGGTGCGAGCGTTACGGAGGAGGAAGTAAGACGTAATGCGGAGTATATGGAGAAAAATTTAAAGGAGTTCGGTTGGGAGTATGTGGTTGTTGACATACAGTGGTTTGAGCCGAACGCAAAAAGTGCGGATTACAACAAAGACGCATCGCTTATAATGGATGAGTATTCACGTCTTATGCCTGCGGTAAATCGTTTTCCATCGGCAGAGGGCGGAAAGGGCTTTAAACCGCTTGCCGATTATATACACAGTCTTGGATTGAAATTCGGTATACATATTTTAAGAGGTATTCCGAAACAGGCGGTAAGACAGAACACAAAGATTTTGGGTACAACTCATACGGCGGCGGAAATAGCCGATTTCGGAAGTGTATGTGATTGGAACAGCGATATGTGCGGTGTTGATATGAGCCGTGACGGTGCACAGGAATATTATAATTCGATAATCAAAATGTACGCCGAATGGGGTGTGGATTTTATAAAGGTAGACGATATTGCAAGACCGTATCACAAGTCGGAAATTGAGGGTGTACAAAATGCGATACAGGCAAGCGGCCGTGATATAATTTTATCGCTTTCACCCGGTGAAGCACCGCTTAAAGAGGCGAAACACCTTAATGAATATGCACATATGTGGCGAATGACCGATGATTTTTGGGACGGTTGGGAACAGCTTAAAAAGATGTTTGACTATTGCCGTAATTGGTTTCCGTATGTGTGTGACGGCGGTTATCCCGACTGCGATATGCTGCCGCTCGGCAGAATAGGTATTCGTTCGCATGGCGGTGACAGAATGACTAATTTCACGCGTGACGAACAACGAATGATGATGACTCTTTGGAGTATGTTCCGTTCACCGTTGATGTTTGGCGGCGATATGGTGTATAACGATGAATTTACGCTGTCACTTATTACAAACAAAACGATTATCGAAATCGACCAAAACGGTTATGCCGGCAGAGAGGTTTACAGAAAAGGCAATGAAATCGTTTGGGCGGCAAACGGAAAAGACGGTAAATATTACGTTGCTCAATTCAATATCGGTGAAGAAGAAATTACCGCAAAAACCGATTTGGCGTTCGTGGGTATTATGCCGAACGAGAATGTAAAAATAACCGAAGTATGGGAAAATAAAAAGGCAGAACTAAACGATAATACAATCATTTCAACTGTTCCGCCGCACGGTGTGAAATTGTTTGAAATCGTGCTATAATGAGCATACGAAGTGTGCGATAATTGTACCTAACGCAATTCCGCCGATAATATCGGACGGATAGTGAATGTATAGATATAATCTTGAAAACGCAATGACACTTGCCAACAAAAATGCGGGATACGCAAACATTATATCAGTGTGCAACAAAACGGCTGCGGCAATGAATGATGACATAGTATGGCAAGACGGAAATGAATAGTCGTACGGTATCGGAATTAAAAGCGATACCGCACGGTTTATCCAACAAGGACGAGGACGGCAGATAATGTTTTTAAGTAAACAGTTGCCGATTAACACGCCCATAATAAGACCGACAAGTATGAGAACACCTGCTTGTCGGTATTTTTTATAACAGATTAATAGAAATGATATTGCTATCCAGATTATACCTCCGTCACCGAGTGATGAGCATTTTATCATTAACGAATCTAAGAATTTACAACGTAATTTATTTTGAATTAAGTCCAAAATCAGAAAATCAACTGTCTGTATCATAAAATCACACTTCTTTCTAAAATTCATTTGTTTTATAAGATGATTTTATCATACAAATGTAAAATCTGATAGCATATAAATCTAAAGAATTTTTAAAATTTTTATAAAGTGCGTTATTCTTGACAGCAAAATTTAACTAATATATAATGAAAATAAACAGCGAAAGGAGCGAGAAAAATGGGGTTTAGGACAACAAAATTAGGCGAGCGGGTATCGGTGGATACGAGGAAAATGTCAAACGGTGAAAGTGAACTTTTTGAATTTGACGAAGATACCAAGCCGTATTTTGTTGATTACACATTAACGGATTTTATTGTGAAAATGATAAATGAAAAACGCATAACAACGGCACAGATTGCGGATTTAAGTAATTTAGAGCCTAATTACATAAACAAACTGCGTATCGGGCAGATAAAGAAACCGTCACGAGATAAACTTTTGCAACTTGCGTTCGGATTATCGTTTACCGAAGACGAAACTCAACTGCTATTACGTTTGGCAGGACTTTGTGCATTGTATCCGAGATTTAAACGGGATTATATAATTATGACGTGTATAAGAGCAAACAAGAGTATTTGGGAATGTAATGACTATTTAATTGAAAACGGTGTAGATGGAGTGGTTACAGAAGAATGAAGATATTGACTTTTTATGTCAAAACAGGTATAATATTAATTAACTAAAACTATTTGGATATTCTATGCGATTAAGGGAGGTAAAAATGGGGGGCAAAAGGTCAATCATATCATTAATAATCGTCTGTCTTATAGGTTGTATGTTATGCGGCTGCGATAAAAAGCAGGATACAGAAAAAGAAATCGGCAAAAATGCACCTAAAATTGTGGTAGGCAGCGACAATTATCCTCCTTTCAATTATATGGACGAGAACGGAAATCCGACAGGTATTGATGTTGATATTGCTACCGAGGCTTTTAAAAGATTGGGCTACCGTGTCGAATTTGTAAATATTGAATGGGAAGATAAAAAGAATTTAGTTGAAAACGGCGATATAGATTGTATTTGGGGCTGTTTTTCAATCAAAGGACGTGAGAACGATTATAAGTGGACAAAACCGTATATGGTCAGCCGACAAGTGGTGGCGGTCAATAAAAGCAGTAATATATATTCTTTGAGTGACCTTGAAGGTAAAATTATTGCGGTTCAATCCACTACAAAGCCTGAGGAAATTTTTCTAAACCGTACCGACAGTAAAATTCCCGAAGTAAAAGAGGTGTTCAGTTTAGAGGACAGGGAGCAGATATACACATACTTGGGAAAAGGGTATGTTGACGCGATTTCGGCACACGAAACGGCGATAAGACAATATATGCAGGATTATGATATGGATTACAGAATTTTAGACGAGAGCATATTTGTTACGGGAATCGGTGCGGCATTTGCTATAAATGACGATAGAGGAATTGAAGAAAAATTATCCGAAAAGTTTGATGAAATGCAGAAAGACGGCACAATGGAGATTATCGTAAGCAAATATCTTTCCAATGCCTATAAGTATTTGGAGGTGGACAGCCTTGAATGATAAAAAGTTTGAAAATGTCCGCAGCGGTAAAAGTTTTTGGTATAAAGAAATTATATTCGGAATTATTTTTTTGATAATTGTATTTGTCGGTTCTGCACAGGTCGACAAAAAAGCAGCTAAATCTCAAGTCAATTCTACTATAAGCTATGTTAAAACTCAATGCTCAATATATGCAAGATACAATGACGCAACGGAAACAAAAACGCTTATGAGAGTTATAGTAAATACGCAACAGGTAAATCGAGATATAGAGTTTTGCGGTTCGGAGCTTGATGTGGAAGCGTTGAAAAAATATGCGTCTGAACAACGTCTGACAGGTATTATAGTAATGGACGAAAACGGCAAAGTCGAAGAAGAGTGCAGCAGTGACGGATTAAATTCCGAAAGCTTGAAAAAATATATACAAAAAACTGCAGTGCTTGACGTTGCAAAATATCCGAAAAAGACTTATACGGCACATATTGATTTTGCTGACGGTTCGTATGTCAACTTAGCGTCACAGGGAAGAATTGATAAAACAGGTGTGATAGTTGGATTTCATCATACTAACGCTGAGTATGCAAAAAATTATAACCTTACTGTGCAAAGCTTACTTTCGGGATATGATACATATCGTGACGGAATAATCGCAATAACAGACGGACACAAAATAGTGGCGTCTAACGATGAAAGTATGGTAGGTAAAAACGTTAAAGAAAACGAGGTTGTCAGAAAACTGAGAAATAACGGTAAAATCGGCAAATTGGTTAGAGTACAGAATAAGTTTGAAGGCTATTACGGCAGTATGGATAAGAGCAGAGATTACTATATATATGTGTATCTGCCGGAATGTACGGTTTTTGAAATTGTACCGAGAAATATACTCTATGCGCTTGCAATGTATATAACATTGCTTATTATTATCCAACTTATCAAGCAGAGTTCGGAAAGAAAGTACCTTGTTGAACAGAATAAACGTGAGAAGGAATACAAGGAAAAGCTTATGGAATCAGCGAAAAAGGCAGAACAGGCAAACACTGCAAAGACGGAATTTTTACAGCGAATGAGCCACGATATTCGCACGCCGATAAACGGTATACGCGGTATGATAGAGCTTGCGGATTATTACAGTGATGATTTGCAAAAACAGGAGGAATGTCGTAAAAAGATATGGGACGCGTCCGGATTGTTGCTTGAATTGATTAATGAAGTACTTGATATGGGTAAACTTGAATCCGGCGAAATTCTTCTTGAAGAACGTGAATTTAATTTAAAAAAGTTGCTTGGTGACATTGTTAATGTGGTCGAGAAACAGTCGAAAGAACATCAGCTTGAAATTGTTCAATGCGATTATCAGATTGAACATTGGAACTTGATCGGAAGTCCTATACATATAAAGCGTATGCTTATGAACATATTGAGCAATGCCGTTAAGTATAACAGGTACAATGGCAAGATTATACTTGATTGCCGAGAGGTGAGTTGTATCGGTAATGTGGCGCTGATTGAATTTATTTGTAAGGATACAGGTATCGGAATGAGTAAGGAATTTCAGGAACATATTTTTGAGCCGTTCGCACAGGAATTTAACAGTGCAAGAAGTTCGTTCGGCGGTACCGGTCTTGGTATGCCGATTGCGAAAAGCCTTGTTGAAACAATGGGTGGCAATATTGAATTTGAAAGTGAAAAAAATGTCGGAACTACTTTCAGATTGAAAATTCCGTTTAAGATTGATGATTGCGTTCATATCGAAGAACCGACAGAGGAAGAACATAATGTTTCCATAGAGGGAGTACGCGTGCTTGTTGCGGAAGATAATGACCTTAATATGGAGATTACGGAATTTGTGCTTTCATCAGTCGGCGCGGTGGTAATAAAAGCGTCAAACGGTCAAGAGGCAATAGAGATTTTTGAAAAATCTGAAGTCGGAGAAATTGACATTATATTGATGGACGTTATGATGCCGGGCGTTGACGGATTGGCTGCAACACGAATTATACGCTCAATGAGCAGAGAGGACGCAAAGACAATACCGATTATCGCAATGACTGCAAATGCGTTTTCGGAGGATCGTCTCAGAGCTGTTGAGGCAGGTATGAATGAACATCTTGCAAAACCGCTTGAATCGACTGTTATTATTAAAACGATTGCGAAATATTTGAAAGAAGAATAATAAAAAAGCAGATACTGTGTTGTATCTGCTTTTTTGTACATTATATACAAATAATTCCAATAAAAACTGTATAAAAGGTAAAAATTAACAAATGAGTATTTACAAATTAAGTAATATATGCTATTATATATACAGATAACAGGTAAAGCTATCCAAAAAATACTTAAATTATTTAATTTACAAAGGAGTGTGTTTACTATGTTAAAGAAAATTGTTTCAGGAATGTTGGCAGCGGGAATGATGTTGGCGAGTGTATCGGCATTTGCCTGTGATTGCGGATCGGAGTACAAAAAAACTTATGAGTATCCATACATCGGAAATGACAAGCACCAGGTAGCATACCGCTGCAGTAATCCGAATTGCGATGATCCGTTTACATTGGTAGGAACATACGATTGTACATACGAGTGGGTTGAATATGAAAATCCGGATACATGGTCAATTTCGTGGGTTCAAATGTGTACTGTTTGCGGACATATTAAAGATTAAAACAAAATAAATGCCACATCGAAAGATGTGGCATTTTTGATTGCAGATAAAGCCATAACTGTTTTATCTACAATTTGATATATGCTTTAATGTACAAAATATGATTAAGATTTTTGCACACAATTAACAAATTTGCCGAAAGGACTTTATTTTTTGTCTAAAATGTAGTAAAATATTCCTTGTAGCGTTGTAGAACAGTAGTCTGTAAAAAACAGAACAAAATTTTTATGTAAAACGGAAGGACGGAGAAAAATGGAACAAAATTTACATCAAACGCAAACTGTTACAGTTATTGCACTTATAATCTTTGCATTAATAATGATTGCAATAGGTATATTCAGTGCAAGAAAGACGAAAACAATGGACGGATTTCTGCTTGGCGGCAGAAAAATCGGTGCATGGGTAAGTGCTTTTGCATACGGTACGTCATATTTTTCGGCAGTTATTTTTGTAGGCTATGCGGGACAGCATGGCTGGAACATCGGTTTGGGCAGTATTTGGATAGGCATAGGTAATGCGATATTCGGCTGTCTGCTTGCGTGGATGCTTTTGGCAAAACGCACACGAACGATGACACATACTTTAAAATCAAAAACTATGCCTGAATTTTTTGAAGGGCGATTTAATTCAACAAAGATGAAAGTCTTTGCCGCGATTATTATATTCGTATTCCTTGTACCGTACAGTGCGGCGGTTTATAAAGGACTCGGCTCAATGTTCACAACGATTTTCCCAACGGTATCGGTTAATACATGGATGCTTGTTATAGCAGTTTTGACGGCGATTTATCTTGTTCTCGGCGGATATGTCGCAACGGCATACACCGACTTTGTACAAGGCATAATTATGATTGTCGGAGTATTTGCAATGGTAGTTGCTATTGTTAAAAATCCGAACGTAGGCGGTTTTTCACACTTCTTCTCAAATCTTGCGTCTGTTGCCGATAACGGTGACAAGATAACGGGCGCTCAGCTTACAAGCTGGTACGGCGGAGCAAATTGGAAATTCCTATGCGTAAATATTTTGCTTACAAGTTTCGGTACATGGGGACTTCCTCAAATGGTTAGCAAATATTATGCGGTTAAAGATATTAAATCAATTCATAAAGCGACTGTTATTTCAACAGTATTTGCACTTATAATCGGTGCGGGTGCATACTTTGTCGGCTCGCTTTCAAGACTTGTTTTGAATAACCAACTGCCTGAAGGCGGAGTTGACGCGGTTATTCCGAACACATTGCTTACAGCACTCGGTGACCCTAATATCGTAACAACAATCATTCTTGCGGTAATACTTATTCTTTTGTTGTCGGCGTCAATGTCAACGCTTTCATCAATCGTTTTGTCATCTGCATCGGCTATTTCGGTTGACTTAATTCCGGCAGTGAATAAGAATTACAGCGGAAAAAATCAAATGATTTTAACAAGAGCACTCTGTCTTTTGTTCGTTGCACTTTCATACATATTCGCAACGGGCAACATTACGATTATAGTAAATATTATGTCATTCAGTTGGGGCATAGTATCGGGCTGTTTTATCGGTCCTTACATATGGGGTATTTATTCAAAGAAAACAACAAAAGCAGGTGCCTGGGCAGGTATGATTCTTGGATTTTTGACTGTTGCGGTTACAACAATCGTGCTTACATCAATGAATACCGCAAGCTGTGATACTGTATACGAAGCATTCAAGCTTGCCGCAAAGAAAGCACCTGAAATGGGTGTTGCCGCAATGGCTGTGTCACTTGCAGCAGTGCCTGTTGTATCAATGTTTACAAAAAAATATGATGATAAATTCCTTGACGGAGTGTTTGCAAAGACAGCCGACGAGGATTAAAAAGGAGATATTATAAAAATGCCAATTACTGAACTACTTGAAAAAAACGCACAAATGTACGGTGATGAGGTAAGCCTTGTGGAGATTAACCCAAAGGCTATGGAACACGCAAAGGTTACATGGAGAGAATACTCTCTTATCGAAACAAACCCTATGGAGGCAGGTCGTACCGAGATAACTTGGAAAGAGTTTGACAAAAGGTCAAACCGATTTGCGAATTTGCTTCTAAGCCGTGGTATTAAAAAAGGCGACAAGGTTGCTATACTTCTTATGAACTGTCTTGAATGGCTGCCGATATACTTCGGTATATTGAAAGCCGGAGCAATCGCTGTGCCGTTAAATTACAGATATACGGCTGACGAGATTAAGTATTGTCTTGAACTTGCAGAGGCTGATGTGCTTGTGTTCGGTCCTGAATTTATCGGCAGAGTTGAGGAAATAAGCGACAGAATACCGGGCGTAAAGCAGACGTTTTATGTGGGTGCGGAATGTCCTACATTTGCGGAGAGCTATGACTATCTTGTTAAATTTATGCGTAGTATTAAGCCTGATGTTGAAATAACTGACGACGATAATGCCGCAATATATTTTTCATCGGGAACAACAGGTTTCCCGAAAGCGATTTTACACGCACACAGAAGCCTTGTTCATTCCGCAAATGTTGAACAAAAACATCACGGACAAACTCATAATGATGTATTTTTGTGCATACCTCCGCTTTACCATACGGGTGCAAAAATGCACTGGTTCGGAAGTCTTATTTCGGGCGGTAAAGCCGTACTTCTAAAGGGTATAAAGCCTGAATGGATTTTACAGGCTGTGTCGGAAGAAGAATGTACAATAGTATGGCTTTTAGTGCCGTGGGCACAGGATATACTTGATGCGATTGAAAGCGGTGAAGTAAAACTTGACAAATACAAACTTGACCAATGGCGATTAATGCACATAGGTGCGCAACCTGTTCCGCCGAGTCTTATCAAGAGATGGAAGAAGTATTTTCCTAATCATCAGTATGATACAAACTACGGTCTTAGCGAATCAATCGGACCCGGTTGTGTACATCTTGGCGTTGAGAATATACATAAAGTCGGTGCAATCGGTAAAGCCGGTTACGGTTGGGAAGTTAAGATTGTCGATAAAGACGGCAATACCGTTAAGCAAGGCGAAGTCGGCGAACTTTGCGTAAAAGGTCCGGGCGTAATGCGTTGCTATTATAATGATAAAAAGGCTACCGATGAAGTGTTAAAGGACGGTTGGCTTTTGACGGGTGATGTTGCGAAAGAGGACGAGGACGGATTTATTTACCTTGTTGACAGAGCGAAAGACGTTATCATTTCGGGCGGCGAAAACTTGTATCCGGTACAGATTGAGGACTTTTTAAGAAAACATGATGCAATTAAGGACGTAGCCGTTATCGGTTTGCCTGATACGAGATTGGGCGAGATTGCGGCGGCAATTATTGAATTAAAGCCTGACCACGTCTGTACGGAGGCAGAAATCGAAGATTTCTGCAAGGAATTACCGAGATATAAAAGACCGCATAAGTTTATTTTTGCAGACGTTCCGAGAAATCCTACGGGTAAAATAGAGAAACCGAAACTTCGTGAAATTTATTGCGGTGAAAGCGTTGTCGCAAAACAAATTGAAAATTAAGATTAATTAAAGGAAGGTGTCGCTATGACACCTTTTTTGTTGCAAAATTTTTGAGTTTGTATTATACTGTCTGTAAATAATATGTGAAAAAGATGTGAGTTATAATGGTGGATTATGAAATTAAATATACAAATCGAAAAACACTTGCGATATACATAACGAAAGACGCAAGAGTGGAAGTGCGTTGTAACAAGCGTGTACGCAAAGTGGATATTGAACGGTTTATCTGTGAAAAAGAAAAGTGGATAAACGAAAAACTTGAATTGATGCGTAACAGAAAGAGCGTGTTGATTGGTAACGGAAGCAAGATTTTGTACTTGGGTAAAGAGTATGAAATTGTTGTTTCCGAAAGCAAAGAGGGTATGTACGACGATAAATTTTTTGTACATCCGAGCAGTGACGAAAGATACGTTTATATCGTTTTAGAGAAGTTTTATAAACAAAAAGCAAAAGAAATAATAGCCGAACGACTGCACAAATATGAGCAGATTATGGGCTTGTATTCAACCAAATTCGGTATAACGTCCGCAAATACAAGGTGGGGTTCGTGCAGCGGAAAGAACAGTATCAACTTCACTTGGAAACTTGTTATGGCGGATATTGATGTGATAGATTACGTTGTCGTGCACGAAATCGCACATATAAAAGAAAAAAATCACGGTAAGAATTTTTGGAACTTGGTCGGTAAATATTATCCGAATTATAAATCTGCAAGAGTGTATTTAAGAAATTTATCGGTAAGAATACAGCAAGATAACTGGATATAAAATTTTTTAAAAAAAATTTTTTAAAAATGCAACGTTTTCCTTTGACCGTTTGTTTTATATATGAGGACCTCAAAAAAGCAAAAAAATATTTAAGGTTAAAAACAATTTGGTTATGTATGGAAAGGAAGATTAATTATGAAAAAGTTTATTTGTACAGTTCTTGCGTGTGGTATTTTAAC
>NZ_JBKVWU010000035.1:0-18262 GCF_046972485.1 Hominilimicola sp. | reverse complement strand
TGTTGCCATACAGGAGCACCACTACCATTACTAATCAAATTATACCCTGCCGGTCCCCCACTCGTTGGTGCATACCACGACTTGCTTGCCGTTGCCGAACCGTTATAGTTCGTTGCTGAACCGTTCATTGTCAATGTCAATGAATTCGGATTTTGCATTGACGTTGGTTTGTTTGATAGGTCAGTATATGAACCTGTAAACGCCACTGTTTTTAGGTCAGTGAAAAACTTTTTTATTTTGCCGAACAATGTACTCAGCGTTTCACCGGAAGTTATATTAACTCGTGTGCTTGCCTCTGTAAATGTCGGTTGTTGCAAATTCTTATCCGCCTCTGTTCTTGCGGTTTCTTCGTTTGACAGTTTTGACTGAATTTCAGTAATGCACTTACTTACCAAACTCCAAAACCAATTAAAAACATTTGCCGACGGTTTATATCCGGCTTTAAATCCGTCATTTTTC
Source organism: Hominilimicola sp. (assembly GCF_046972485.1). NCBI lineage: Bacteria > Bacillati > Bacillota > Clostridia > Eubacteriales > Oscillospiraceae > Hominilimicola > Hominilimicola sp. The sequence goes on along the minus strand of NZ_JBKVWU010000035.1, from coordinate 17,803 downwards.
AGACTATCGCTCGGCTCGGTGCCTGTATTCTTCCATTCGGGCAAACTATTATTAAAATTCATACATTTATTCTCCCCTCTTAAATATTTCCTAAGTAACCGCCGTGACCGTTACCATCGGCAAATCCTGTTTCAATGTTATAGTCATTTTCGTGGTCGGCAAATTCAAATGTTCCGCTATATTCATACGCATATAATACCGACAAATGTGCCGGTTTCAGATCCTCGATAATATTCTTAATCACACTTTCCGGCACATTCGGTTGATGAAAAGTCACAGTAAAACTGTAATTCTTAATATCTTCGGTTATATCAACCAATACACCGTAACTCTCAATTACCGCCCGCAAATTCGCCTTTGTTGAGGTTTGCGACCCTCTCATTCTTATTTTAATAAGGCTCTTTCGTGCCTCAAGGGTATTGCCGATTTCTGATATACCCAAACTTTTTTCATATTCTCTTACGGCATCTTCATCGGCACTGTCAATAAATCTGTTTTTCATAAACATTTCTATCAACTCATACAAACGTTCAAATTCCGCATTGACGGGTGTATTTAATGCTTTTATATACCGTGACTTTTTATAGTACGACGGTAAATTCTGTCCTACATCAGCCAACGGCAACACCCCCAAGAACGGCAATTTCAGTTTCGGATATTGTGATATTTTCTGTTTTTGAATTGATTTTCAAATTTGAATAATCATCAACACCGTCTGTATTCAATATGGTTTGACCTATTTTTGCATACGACACATAGCCGTTCGCAAAAGACACATCACGCAAATAACTTCTGATATTCGCTTTAATATTTTCGAGTGTACTTCCGTCCACATCTGCCGAAAACGTAATATTTATACTTACTGCCGTTGCAGTGGTAACGGTCACATCTGCACCTATCGGGCATTGTTCATCTATATAACTCTGTACCTTATTTATAAGCTCACTTCCGGCAAGTTGTTTTTCACTGTCAACGATTATCACTTTAACCGTTCCTGCTCCGTTCCACAACGGCAAGCATTTTGCGTCACCCACTCCGTCAACTGATTTTGCCCAAGAGATATACTGCCACTTATTTCCGCTTGTTATAGGATGCGAAACATATTCGGTAAAACGCTTTCGCAGTTCAACATCACTTTCTTTGTCACTGCCTCCTGTGGTTGAAATTTCATTTGTTACGGATATAAGTCCTTGAATCGTAACCGGAAATCTGTTTATTTTCCCTTTTTCAACATTGCCTTTTACTCCGGCGCTGTCACACACAATTCGTACCGTTACACTTCCGTCGTTTGGTATAATCGCATTTTCGGTTATATTAAATATAACATTACCTGCCGCCACCTTTTCACCGACAGACACTTTTGCTCCGACGTTACCGCTTACAGTCACACAGCCTGTTGCATAGCTTGCCTCTTTGCGTTCCAATCCAAACTCACCTACACGCATATCAAGATACTTACCCGTAGCGGTTGACGCATAAAAATAGGAGTCAAGAGATGATATAATATCATAAACATTCTCAAACTCCGTTGCCGTTGATTTTTCTATATCGTATGTATAAGTTCCCGATGACGTATCATATCTTGACGGTATCTGCAAAAGCATACGTTCAAGTATTGTATCAATAGTTTCAGCCATTATATCGCCCCCTTAACGTCATTTATATCGCCGTACACGCTGTTTACGGTAAAAGATACTGTAAGCAGTGAGCCGTCTACTTCCATATTAAAGTTATCAATACTTACTATATCTTCATTTGCGGTAAGCATTTCGGTTATCTCGCGCTTGACTTCCGAACGGATGTAGTCACGATTGTAATTCTTTCCGACAAAAGTATCTTCTATATTTATACCGTATCCTGTACCGTTATAAATTTTATATCTGCCCTTTTGCGTATTGAGTATTTTTTGCACCCAATTTTTTATACGTTCCCTGCCGACCGTCATTTTCGGACGACCGTTTATAATAATAAAATCGCCCTTTTGAAAATCAAATGCAGGTTCTGTTTTTGTGTAATCAGCCATTCTCCGTCACCCCCAACACCAAATATCTGTTATTGCCTCTGTACGGAATCATTGCAACTTCTCTGCCTTTATAAACATATCGTCCGTCAATATCCTGTTTGTATAAATCAATAAGACTTTTTATATGGTCCTTAGTCAGAATTATTTTAGAGGTGAATTGTATTTTAAGGTTCGGTAGCTCAATTATTTTACCGAATACGACAAAATCACTCGTTGCGTTTTCACGGTCCTTAAACATCTTTGCAAGTGTTTCGACTCCGTTTTTCATACTAATCTCTCCATATCAATTTTATTGTAGTGAACACCGTTTTTTATACTGTGCTGACTGCTTGTAATCACATATTTAACACCGTCTTTTTCTATCGTACTTCCGGCTCGTGTATAGCTTGTCAGCTCCTCGATTATTTCACCGGAATACGTTTCATCTTCCTTATTCAGCTCGCCAAGATTTTTCTTTGCCAAGTCCGACGCATTATCTCCGTCATTCATTTTTACCACTTCTTGGAGAAAGCCGTATTTTGATATACTCTCCTCGGCTTTCAGAGTAGTCATAACGTCCGTATCTGTTATCACCTTAACACTGTTCTTCATATTCTCAATACTGCCTTTATGCTCAATATTACCCATATACTGTACTGAATTTTTGAGTTCGGTATTCGGCGATATTCTAAACTTCGGCTCGACCACCTTATCATTGCACAAATATATACGCATACCGTCGGGTACAAAGTCAAAGTTATACCCGTTTCCGCACTTATCAAGAATATCCTTGATAACGTCCGATACGGGCTTGTCGATATATATTTGCGTTATAAGCGTACTCAATTCGGGAATAAGCACAATCGGAATGTATAAATCGTTGCATATTTTCTTTATGCAGTCATCGGCTCGCATAGATGTAAACTGATATGTGTCGGTAGTTTTGTTCAGATACCACCCTACATCAACGGCAGTATATTTGTTTTCATACATTGCTCCGTCGTCAACCTCGATTATTACACCTCTGAAATCTTCTTTATCTCCTCCGCTGTACCTCATAATATCACCCATTTTTGGTATGTATATATTCATATACTTCATTTCTTTAGGTTTCGGAGTGCTGAAAGACATCGTTGTCGCAAGTGTATTTTTTGTATTTGTCCACGATATATCTCCTATATGCTTTGATACGTCTGTATCATTTACCACTACTTTCAAAGCACCGTCTAACTGCATAGGTGCTTGTTTGAAAATCGAATTGTGGATAGGTATTTTTTCGTTGGTATCCGCAAAATGATATTCTTTTTCACCCGATGTACTTCCTGTACTTCCGTATGTCGGCTCTGTATCGCTTGTCCAAATTCTCACAACACGGGCAGAGCGGTTAATCCCCTCCGACTCTAATGCAGATGTGAATTTTTCATTGCCTGTTACAACATTTCCGTCAATGATAAACTCCGTCATATTTGCATCACTGCCTGTGTGATACATATGTCGGCTGTCGGTTTCGCTGTCTTTCTTTTCGTCACCTTTGACTGCGTATATCACTTTACCGTCGTCAAATTCAATCTTAACAAACGTGCCGTCCGGTCCGTAATACGAACCGAGTGCCATACAAATAAAATCTTTGTACTTTCGCAATCCGCCGTTTGACGTACTGCTGTCACTGCCCCACAAGTATTTATATCCGCTTGCTTGACTGTTCGTATATGTTTGATATGCCATATATGATTTAGTTGCGAGCGACTTTCCTATGTTCGGTATTTCTCTCTCAACCCAGTTTGCAATATAACCGCCTCCGTCTTTGGTATATCTGAGTACACAGTCCCACGGATAATTTCTGTAAGGCACATTGGTAACAATACCGAATGATGTTCCTCTTGCCTCAACTGTTGTTCCGCCGTCCGCCTGTACCAAAGCGGTATGGTCTGCTTTATTTAAAAGCACATCACCTTTTAACATACCTGCTCCGTTTGACAGATTACAGGATGACGTTACGTCTTTAAATCCACACGAAATAAAAACGTTATACATATCCCCCGTATATGTAGCACCATTATCTTTAACAGGCACTCCCGCATTTTGATACGCTGTTATAACAAAAGAAGAACAATCATAATGCGGTCCCCATCTCACGTCTTGACTGTACCAATGACTATCGTCATTTGCAATATCTATCGCCCATTGAACTGCATTATCAATTACACCCATATAAACCTCCTTTTCGGCATACAAAAAAGTACATCGAATTTCGATGTACTTTTTAAGCCTTATTTGAAATTTTTAATTTGTCTTTTGTTTTATTATATTACAAAAGGAAAATATTGCAACATTTTTAATCACCGAAACAACCGGCATTATCCATAATAACAAGCAAACGTATCATACTCTTTGTCAAACCGTATCCGTCCTCGCCGTCACCGTTTAGATAGCCTTTTCTTTTTACCTTTTCAATAGTCGCCTCTGCCCATGACGGCATAACGTCAACCGTATAATTTTCAAATCCGTCTGTTTTGTCAATAATAACAAGTGTACGAATAATATCCATTGTAAGACCGAGTTCGTTATCGTCTGTACCGCTTATAATACCTCTGTCCATCAACTTTTGAATAGTCGGTTTAGCCCAAGACGGCATATTATCGTCCATATAGTTATAGACCATCGTGTTTTCAACACTGCTAAGCCTTTCTTCTATATTATCAATCCTCGCCATTATTTCATCATACTGTGCCACTGTCAACCCCTCCTGTACATCGTTTAAAAGATTTACTTCTCCAAGTTCGATTGAATAATTCAAATCGCCGCCTGTGCCTACACTGTAATCAAACTTATCTATTGCCGCCGCTGTATTTATGTCAACATTGCAAATACCTGTTGATGTAATGACAAGCCTTATCGGAAGTTTACGCTTACGCCAATTTTCAATCTTGTCTGCGTATTCCTGCCCTTTCATACTTCTGTCCCTTAAATACGGATAGTCGGTCATCGGTAAGAAACTGCTCCACGATACAGTTTTAAGCTCGGGATTTCCGATAATTTTTATCCAGCCGTAATTTGCCGTTTCAAAAGTTTCCGTACCTTGTGAACTCGATACGGTAAATTCGGACGGCGTGACAGGAATATGTATAACTTCTTCACTGTTGTTTATGCTTAAATAGAAATCTAACATTTTGCCTCCTACATATTTGCCATACATTTTTGAATTTTAGGAACTATTACGTTTATAACGTCGTCGGCGATTTCATCGGCGGTTTTGTTGTCGGCGTTTATAACTATCTTAATTTCATTCGTTATAGTATTGCCGCCTTTGTTGCTTTCGGCTATGTATTGACTTAAATTGTTCCAAAATGTTCTAAGCGGAAGTATCGCCTCTGCTCCTGCCTCTCCGCCCATTTGAACTTTTCCGTTTGCATATCCGAACGCTGTCGGACGTGTCATAATACCGCCTTTTGCATTCCATTCAAGTCCAAGTTTCGGAATCGGTGTACTGACACCGGCTATACTTACCGTACCTTTTTGTACAATCTTAGGCGCTTTGATAATTCCTTTAATCTTACCCCAAACTTCCGATACCTTGTCGGCAATACTGCCGAATATCTCCTTGACTTTGTTCACCGCCGCACTGATTTTTTCAGTAATACCATTTTTAATGTTTTCAAAAATAGTCATTACGGTGTTTTTCACATTGCCAAACGCTTCGCTGAATTTACCTTTTACGACTTCCATCTTTTCACCGACTGCATTGACAACCTCGCCGAGCTTACCGCCTGTTAATTGATTAATTGCGTCATAGCCTGTCCTGTAGTATTCCTTGACACCCTCTATTGCCGCAAATGTAGCACCTTTCAGTCCACCGCCGTGCGCGTCATAGGCACTTTTTATGTTGTTCAGTTTCTCCGATACAACATTTTTAACACCGCCCCATAATTCTGACGTTTTTTCTTTGACTCCGTTCCACATCTCGCTTCCGATTGATTTGATACCTTCCCAAATTGACTTTATCAACTGCAAACCCAAATCAAACCAATTAACAGACTTAAATCCTTTTACGATTGCACCCGTTATTCGCGGTAAAGCCACTATCAACTGCGGAATTGCCCGTACAAGTCCGACTGCTAAGTTTACGACCAACTGCATTCCGTTTTGTATAATTTGGGGCATCATCGAATATGACGCGCTAACAATTCCTGTTATCAGATTTACACCTGCATCTATTATTCTCGGTAAATTTGCTATCAAACCGTTAGCTAATGACGCAACAAGCTGAACGGCTCCCATAATAAGCAATGGTATGTTGTTCACTAATCCATTGACTAACCCCTCTATCAAAGTTACTGCTCCGTTCACAATTTGAGGCATAGAATTAGTTAATCCTTGCATTAAATTGCTGACTATTTTTGATGCTGCATCTAATAACTGTGGCACTACGGTTGAAATACCGGCGACCGCTACAATAATTATATTGCTCAAGCACTCTGAAAATTGCGTTGCGTTCTGTGTCAGACCATTTACCAAAGACGATATAAGCGATACGGCACTGTTTGCCAATGTAGGAGCGAGGTCATTAATTAACGGTGGAATTGTTTCGCCGATTACCGGTGCCAAACCCTCAATTAAATAGCCGACACCACTCAAAGCACCTTTAATGGCGGGTATAATATTCTGTCCGAATGTTACGGCTGTATTAATCAATGCGTCTAAACTTTGGTCAAACATATCTCCGCCTGTTGTCAGTCCCACCAACACGTTTTGAAATGCCGCTTTCAGTGACCCCCACGATCCGCTTATTGTCGTGCTTGCCTCTTTTGCCGTTGTTCCCGTTATGTCCATTTGCGTTTGGATTGCATGAATAGCCTGTGTAATATCGGCAAATGATGAAATGTCGTACCTCTGTCCCGTAAGTTTTTCTGCGTCACTGAGAAGTCGTTTCATTTCCTCTTGTGTACCGCCGTAACCTAACTTCAAGTTGTCAAGCATAGTATAATTCTGTTTTGCAAATCCCTGATACGCATTTTTTATGGACTCCATATCCGTACCCATTTTATTTGCATTATCGGACATATCAACCAATGCCGAATTTGCGTAATCCGCCGCCTTGTTTGTATCTCCGCCTAAGCTTGATATTAATGACGCTGAAAATCCCGTAACAGTATCCATATATTCATTCGCCGACATTCCGGCAGTCATATATGCCTTATTTGCATTTTCTAATACAACATTTTGCGCACTCATCAAACTGTCGTATTTCCCTTGAATATCAGAAACACTTTTACCGACACTCTGTGCATATTCCTCAACACTTCTTCCGCCTGCTCCGAACAACGTTTCTACACCGCCCGTAAGTTGTTCATAATCAGCAAATGCACCGACAGACTTTGAAACCAAAGCCGTTACGGCAGTCGCCGCGGCCGCTCCTGCCACCGCTAAACCTTTTCCGACTTTTATGGCACTGCTCCCTATACCTTTCATTACAGAAGACATTTTTGTGGCGCTGTTCGTTGCGTCTTTCATCGACTCATTCATATTTTTGACACTGCCGATTACACTTTTTATCCCTCGGGCAAATCCGCTTGCATTAAGGTTCATATTCAGAACTATCGAACTTTTATTCTGCAAAACTATTCACCTCCCAATGCCTTCCACTTTGCGTACTCGTCATCATTTGCCTTTTTGGCACTTGCAAGGAAAAATATTTTTTCAATTTCCGGTCTTGCAAGCACCTTTTCGGGCAATATTCCTCTTTGCAGATAATGATGTATCATATAGAGTTCATCATCTGCCTCTATCAGTTTTTTACTTCTTCAACAAGTTTTACACTGTCGATATATCCCGCAAGTTTCATACACTCCATTGCAATCGGTGAGATTTCGCCGTCGTCAAAAATCTTTTCTACGATTTCTTCGGGATATGTACAGCCGTATGCCTCCTGAAGTTCTTTTGAATGTAAATCCGGTTCGGCAACACACTCATAAACAAGGTGAGCGTCACCGTCCTTTTCCATTTCCGCCGATTCTGTTGCAAGCGACTTTGTCGGTGCTTTTATAACAATCTCGCCACCAAGGCTTTTTACATAAACTCTCGCTCTTTTTACGTTTTTCTTTGCCTCAAGCACTTGCTCCTTACGCTTAATAAGTTCCGCAAGAGTAATTTTTGTATTCTTATCCATAATCTTTTACCTCCGTTATTACGCATTCATTGTAGATGTAAGGTCATAGTCGGTAAAACCGCCGCTGAATTCTTCTTCAACTATCTTACCGGTTTCAAAATTCATAAGTGACACATCATTATACCAACAATTATCAAGTTGAATTGTTTCATAACCGCCGTTATCAGGATCTTCAAGTCTTGCCACCAACGTATGTCTTGTATCTTTACCTTTTTTATGTCCGTCAGCTATTTCTTTACCCCTTGAATATACTTTTCGTACGGTATATGAAAATTCATAGTCAACGCCCATAAGCTTTGAATCGTTCGTTGTATCGCCGGCAAAACTTACACTCTCACGATTTGTCTTTTCCTTTGCCTCAAACTTATACACTTCATAGGCAAGACTTCCGTCAATCCAAAGTTTACCGAATGTACCGGAACAAAGTTGATTGCCTCTCGGTTTAACACTTTCAGCCATTATCTATCACTCCAATCCTATTTTAAAACTCAAGTCCTCAATACAATCCTGTATTGTAATATCCGCACCCGCAAATATGATACTTCCCGTATTTGCCACTTCGACCTCACTGTCTGTCCAATCCGACACGTCATATTTTTGAGCAAGCCATTCACGTTGCGACTGAACGTCAATATAAGCTCTGCAATCGGCACCGTCATACAATACGCCCTGTGACTGCAACGACTTAAAATACTGATTAACCGCACCGATAAACAACATTTTATTTTCGTGACTGTTTACAACATTAATATAATTTTCCTCAAACGATGCTTTTATATCATCTCTTATGAGGTCAAGACTGTCTATAATCTTGATTTTCTTCATATCCTCCGTCTTATCGCCCGACAATGTTACAAGCGAATTGACACCTCTGCCGACTTTAACCTTTTCGCCGTCATTGATAAGTATAAACTTACCGCCGTCAATATCATCATCCGGAGTTGTACTTTCCGTTATGCTTTCAACCTCCGCAAGAGTTTGATACGTCGCACCCTCTGTCATAGGCAATCCTGCCAAAAGTCCTGCAATACGGCAACAGTATTCGGCAGTGGTATAAACCTTTGTACCGACTTTTATATCATTGGTTGCGAAGTTTATAATACCCTCATTATTCGCCGCATACGGAAGTACGGCTTTAAATGTCTTTTTCGCATTTCTCTGTGCAATAATCCAATCCGCAATATCTTTTTCGTTATCGGCAAGCGACGGTATTGCAAGGTAATTCCACTTTTTATTTTTTAATCGTGCAAGTGCGTCGTCATAAGTATCTTCCGCACCTATTCTCTCGACAATAACCCTTTGCGGTCCGCCGAGGAACGTCTTGCTTATGTAATCATAATTTGCGGTTGTCCAATGAGATTTTACAACTTCACTCTCATTTGTATACGAATATGATGTAATATCACCTTTGGTTGCGTCACGCAAAATCAGTGCAACAATGCCGTTTGCACTTCGTTTAATTGCCGTTTCAGCTTTGGACTGAAACACTATATTTATTTCAGGTAAACCCATTATAAATCTCCTCCTAACATCAAATCTTCTGCCTTATCGTATGTACTTTCGTTTCTCACCTTAACGGTGTAATTGTATACAAGCTCCGTCACAAGCGTATAGTTTTCCAAAGAGAAATTAATATCAAAGCACCTTACACGCATACCGTCTGACAGTACAAGCGGTTTATACAAAAACAAGCCTCTCAATTTTTCAGCCACTTCGATAAATTCGTCTTGACTTATCTCTTTCGGAACATATCGTATTTTTACCGTCTGCGTTTCATCGTCCAAAAATGAATTTGTCGACTGTACGTTAAGCGGAAACATTTCAACGATAAAGCAAGGCTCTGAAAATCCTTGTTCGGTGTATGCCGTATATACCGCATAATCATCGCCAAACAGGTTATGAATAGCTTTCGTCACTGCATTTTTTATTTTTGATGTCATTTCAATACTTCCTCCATTTTCTGCATAAGTATTTTAGGTGCATCCCTTTCGACTTTCGGTACTACGGTGTTAAGATACTTTTTACCCTCAACCCACTTTTTGCCGTTTTTCTTAGGCTTGTACTTCGGGGACGTACCCTTTCCGAGCCTTGTACGGTGTCCGAACTCCACATAAGGAGCATATTCAAGTGCGGTATATATTCCGCCTTTTACCGTACTTCCGCTTACAGTTGTTCTTTCTGCTTGCCAACTCTTTTTCAGTGTACCGCCCGTTTTACCGTTCTTGTAATGTCCGGGTTTTGTTACGTTACTGATGTATTTTAATGCCCTCTGTGAAATTACATTCATAGCCGATGCACAAGCTTTGGTGTAATCCGCACTTTCCATTTGCTTTTGTAATTTCTCAAGCTGTGAAAAATCAATCTCATTCATTACGCATAATCCTCGAATAATTCCAGTGCAATTTCTTGGTGTGATGTATAAACCGCACTTTCACCGCTACGGCAATAGTCAGTTGTTTTTCCGTTTTGTGTAACGGTTATTTTACTGCCCGACGGTATTTCAACCTCCGGCGCAATAAAAAGCACAACCGATTGCGATATGGTGCTGTATCCATCGTCCTTTGCCGCCGAATTTCGGCTTTGAAACGAAAGTCGGCAAGGCTGTTCCGTTAAAACAGCCTTTTCGGTAAATACAGTTTCGCCTGTTTCCTCATTCACGCTTGAAACTTTCACTTTGACCGAGCATAAACCTTTATACAGTCTTTCAATCGCCGCTCTTACCATATTCATCACCACACCAACTTTCTGAAACGTGCAAGCCTTGCTTTGTAGTCTTTAAACACGCTCGACATACTGCTTGAATTACTGCCGTACGATACGGTAACATCGCCCTCTTTGATTGACGTTACATTGTCATATTGCCCCGATGATGACGACACGTCATAGCGGAACAAGTCCGCCGCCATAAGTATAACGGTATGCTTTAAATCATCGGGAATACTGTCAATGTGGCAATAATTCTTGATATATTCGATTGTGCTTTCAATACACCTTTCGGCTTTTCCTCTGTCATCTTCGCTTATGCCGTACATATCCGTAAAAACAGTTATATACTCGTCCATAAGTCACCTCATCAAATCTTGTGACGCATTTCGACAATTCTAATCTGCTTAGGGTCATATACAGGTGTCCAGTTTGTTGCATTAGCAAGTTCCGTACGCGTAGGACCTTCCGTATTTGCGACATCGGCGTCCGTAAACTTAACACCGCGTGGGTGAAGAATATACGTCTTACGATTGATAAGATAGTCAACACCACTGCCCTTTTTCTTATCTCTGTCTGTTTCGGTTGCAACAAACTTTTCCGGTGTACCGTTACCGAGTGCAATCGCACCGTTGCCGAAAAGATATGTTGAAAATACTTGACTTGAACCCGAACCTGTTACGGGACAGCCGTCGTCAATAATAACTCGCTTACCCATATATGTACTGAACGGATTTGCACCGGACGGCTGAATCACGTCAATAAGGTCTTGCTTTCTGAGTGCCGCCTCAACCGCACTGTGCATAACAACGGCGGTAAGTTCCGCTTTGTTGTCGCCTAAAAGCTGTTGTGCGTCAATAAAAGCACTTCCGCTCCACTTTGCACTGTTACCGCTTGTGCTTGAAATATCAAGAATGTTTGACGCAAGTCTTGTTTCAGCCTCTTTAGGCGAACCGTCGGACACTGCCGGAATTGTGCCGAAGATACCTTTAAGCACTGCGATAAGTTCCTTTTGTAAATCTCTCACCCAAAAGTCGGATACAAGACTTGCAATCGCCGCCATAGGGTCAGCACCCGACATTGCGGCTGAAAGGTCTGTTGCACTCCACATTTTTGCACGTCTTAAAATTACCGCAACGTCTTTCTTACTGCTGATTTTGTCGGCGGTAAGGTCGTCGCCCTCGATAACCGTTTCCGATTCACCTGTTAGGTCAGAGAAAAACGGCATATTTACAAGCGGACTTGCCTGTGACGCAAGCTTGTCAAACTCTGCGTCGTTTTGAACTATACCGCTCTGCACAAGTGCCGATTTTTCAAGTGTTTTTTGAATAACGTACGGATTAAACAGTTCCGGTACGATAATATCTGATAATGTTGTTCCCATATTAAATTCCTCCTGTCGTTCCTGCCTCTTGCATTAATACTTTTGCTCTTGCAGGGTCGTTTTTATAAATTTCACCTTGTTTGGTAAGATTGAATGTGTCCTTTGCCCAAGGATTTACGTCTGAACTTCCACCGCCGCTTTTTGGTGTGTATGCTCCGCCTTTTTCGGCAAAAAGGTGTGAGTACGTCTTATCCTCTCTGAGCGGTTTAAGAATATCGTCCACACCGACAGGCTTGCCGTCTTTGTCGAATGTAAACTTGTCAATTCCGCCTTGCTTGTAAATAAGATAGTCGGCATCGGTTACACCGGCTTTTGAAAGCTGTTCCTTTAATGCGTATGTCTTTGCGGTGTTCAACGCATCTGTTTTAAGCGTTTCAATCTCGCTTTCATACCCTTTGATTTTGTTCTGCAATTCCGCGTTGTCGGCATTTGATTGTTTAAGGTCCTCAATGGTTTTGTTCGCCGTTTTAAGCTCCGTAACTTTGTCATTGAAAACATTTTTCGGTACTGCATACTTCGGAAATTCGGAGTTTACAGTCGACATCACTCCGTCAATATCCAACTTGCCGTCCTCAATCTTCGCCTTTTCCAATATTGCCTTTAACCATTCCATTCTTATTTCTCCTCCATAATTTTTTATTCAGGTGCGTTCCTGTAAAAAAGCATTGTTCTTTATTCTCTGCAACACTTGAAAAAAGAGTATAAAAAAAGCACCGTTTCATAGGTGCTAAGGCGGTAAACCTCGTATATTCACTTGTTCCACTCTCCTTTTTCGTATCAAAAAAGCACGCCCTAAGACGTGCTTAATGTATATTTAATTTATATACCGGGAATTGTTTCTTTAATGCTTTTAGCTAAATTTGCCGCTTTTTTCATCAAAGAATTTTCGCTAAGATATTCAAGTCCTTTTAATGTTATTCGGACATCATCGAATTTGATTCCCTGTATTCCTATCATATCAACTATGATTACTCCGGTTATATATTCTTCTTTGGCAAGCATTCTGATAATATTCTCAAATCGATTTTCTGTTATCTTGAAATTTTCTGCCTTTAGCAAAGACCTATCAACTTCATCACAATCCATTGCACTTTCAAGGACTTTAAGTATTTTATAAATAACTTTAAAATTATCCATTGCCTATACTCCCTTTGTTGTAATAAAAACATATTCATTAGTGTTTTTTGCTTTAATCAAACATACTATATTCTTTTCGTAACTTCTCGTAATACTTTTTTACTTCTTCAGGTGCATCTTCTCGTAAGTGGCATTCTCCGTCGGGATACTCTTCCCATTTGTCCAACTCTTTACTCATCTTCAAATCATATTCTGTTATAAGCCTCATCATTTTACACACCTCTTTACCAATTCCAATAACCGCTTATCTTTTACAATTCCCTTTTTCTCTTGTAACAGCACTTCCGCAATTAATTCATTTAATTGTCTGTTGCCCTCTCTTTTCAATCCATCTTTTGCATTTCGACTAACAGTATTTGACACATAAGAATAATCAAGTCTTTGTTGTTCCTTTACGTATTTCCGCAACTCTGATTCTATGTTCATTTTATTACTTTCTCCACCGTTTGTCAACACAAAATCCCAATGTTTCTTATGGAACATTTCATGCCACAATACATCAAGCTTGTTCTCCGCGACAAAATACCCGTCTTTTAGCATTTCATTCAAAAAGCTTTCATCTGTCAATTTCTCATTGATATATAAGCGATTGTTTTTGTGACTGTATGCGGCTATACCTTTTATTGATTTTGCTATTACGATTTCTGAAACATCACCCAATAAATCGATACTATTCTTAGTATCTATTACAAACTTTATTGTATTCTGTGCGTTCTTCGAGTTTGTTTGCGTATAAATACCGTTATGATTTTTTACAGGATTGCATTTACATCTAACACCATCTTCATCAAATACTTTCGACAAAGACATAGTATCAGTATCTTCAACATTTTCAAGTGTTTCCTCTTCTTCCACAAAATATCCCGTTATTGTACCACGACAACGGGTATGAAACGGCGGTGCGGTTATGCCTTGCTGATATTCGGACAGTTTAAAATGCTTTCCGTGCATACTTGCACACTCATCGCAAATATCACTGTCCATATTCTCGTCAATCTCGTATTCGTCACACCCTGCGTCCATTATCGAACGCAATCTTGCGTCAACCATAATATGCGTATATTCCGTCTGATACAGTGCGGCGGAACGGCTTTTTGAAACATTCATTCTTGCAGAAATATTTTTAATCATTTTATCGGGACTGTCGCCCCTCGTTATGCCATGTACAAGATTTGTATTAAGTTCTCTCAAAAGTTTCTGCTTATCATTCCATATTCGGTCAGAGAAGTTACTTCCGTCAAGCCACTTTTCATATATCGCATTCTTTACCGTGTCACGGTCGAACTTTGCAAAATTAACAGCATAATCAACCGAATCGGCAATATGTTTATTTGTTGTATAATATGTATCACTGTATGCCTTTTTAAGTGATGTTGAAAATTTATCCTCTTGCTTTTGTTTCAAGAGTTCGACTTCTCCACGCATTTGATATTTGAGTGCCTCCAAACGGCTTACCCTTGAACGCATATACTCATTATCAAGCATTGTCGTCCACTTGCCGTCTGCGTTATCAAGTGCCTTTTCGCGAAATTCTTCAAGCGACAGCTTAAACCCTTTAAGTTCGTCACGACTTAGCTGTTTTCGTGCCTCTGCCATACTGATACCGTTTTCACCCGCATACCTTGCGTAAAACGTTTCAATCTCTTTTTTTATGCCGTTTAAGGACCTTTCATACTCTTTTATGAGTTCGCGTTCTATATCATCGGCTTTCTGTGCGTGGATTTTTAAAAGCTCACTGTTCCTCTTCTTCCAATACTCGTTCATTATGTCCACCCATTATATCGTCACTGTCGTCCTTTTCTTCCGCAATTCTCTCCATTTCCTTATCTGCGTCCTCGACAAACGGATGACGTTCAATAATCGTGCGTTGAGATATAACACCAACGCTTTTTTGTGCTATATCCGCAAGTTCGGTGTCGTTTGAAACGCTTGTCCTTGTCCACGTCTGCGTGACATTTTCACAAGCGATACCGCTGTAATCGCATATCGCTTTGATGAGTTCTTCAAACCCACTCCTAAACTCCATTTCTGCCATACCGGCTTTGAGTTCAAGCAGTGAATACAAATATTTCAATGCCGTACCCGATGAATTACCGAAGTTCTGCGGATCGGGATCAATACCTTTGCCCTGTTCAAAAATACTCTTGCGTGTCATTTGGAGCATTTTCTCTCTTGCCTCAACCGGAATATCAATCGTCAAAGTCGAAAGTCCTCCGCTTGCTCCGTCCTCCGAATCAAGCTTAATAGTCTTGTACTTCTTGAGCTGTGTCAAAAACTCTGAAAGGCTCTCGCCCTCATATCCGCTTAGTACGAATATAATCTCCTGTATATCTTCGAGGTCGTTTATAAAACCGCTGTACGTTTTGTCATATGTATCAATAAGTCCTTTTATCGGTGTAAGGTCATCACGATGAAAGCCGTTATTGAAAAACGGAATAAACGGTACACGTCCGAAATTATGACTGTACACGTTACATATAGTTCCGTTTGTTTCAACGTCGTACACGTTGAACATATTATACATTTCAAGCCGTTCAAGACCGTCGCCAATCTTCTTACGGAATACACTGCATTCCTTATCAGTCCAATACTCATAAACGTGGTAAGTGTCACCGTTATCGTCAAGCTCTTGATATGTTCTGAAACACGCCGTAAGTTCGTGTTCCAAAGTATCGCTCCATATCGGTATAACTTGCTTGCTGTCTATAACGTCGTACTTAAATCCGTCATTATCCCAGTAGTGAATCCAACCCAAACCCGCATTTGACGCATTTATCGCAAGTCTTGAACATATTTTCGTGTATCGACTGCCGAGTATATTGCTTATTTTCTCATTCGCCGATTTATTCCCGACATCAAATAACGGCGGTGATGTAAACATATACGCCGCTTTTTGGTCTACAAGCAATCCGTGAAAATTAGACGGTATTCTGTTGTCCGCATTCCTCAAAGGTTTTTCGCCGTCACTGTGCGTCATATGCAGAATGTCATTATCGTTCAGATAATATCGTTCCGCCGTCTGCACTCTTGATATAAAATTTTCGTGTCCGGGTATATATTTCTTTATCAGTTTCTTTACTGTTTCCAAATCCAATTTTATCACCTACTTTAAAATTGACAGTCCGCCTTTTTTCCTGTTCATCATCTCTGCAATACCTGTTGTTGCGTCGGGTGCGTCGTCGTGCTTGTTCTTGCCCTCACGCTGATATGTCGTCATCGCCTTATAGTATTCGGGAAAACGTATGTGCCAGTCGCAAGGAAAATATATATGCTCCATTACCCAAGTGCTGTTGGATAATATTCGTGCCTCTTTGTTATTGCTTTGGTGAAACCATTTCACCGTTGTAAAATTACTGCCGTATTTTTCGGCAAGGATTTCACGCACACGTCTTGCGAACGAACGTCCGCCGTTATTGCTTTCAATCTTTGCAAGGTTGACGTTGTTCTCGTATAATCTACGTGCCGTTTCACCCTCTGTAACCTCCATAGGCTCGTCGGTATAATACACGTCTATGACGTATACTTCTTTGCCGTATATACCGTATATTATGTTGCAGAGATAGTCCGCACCTGTATCGGCGGTATCGCAATATGATTGTATTTGCGTAATCGGCGGTAAGCTGTCGTATGTTTTAAGCGTTGTGTAGAGTTTGCCTTGCAAATCAATCGGCTCTTGCTGATAATTCGCACTTGCTATGTCCGCACCCATTGCCTTAATCTTTAAGTCGTAACTGCTCCGTGACAAGATTTCATCACATAGCATATTGCCGTCATCACAAACGGCTTTCATCGTGATTACTCTGTGAGATATGTTGTTGTCGCTGAAATACTCAATCGCACGTCCCGCAAGGTCGCCCGAAGCCCACCGTGTCATTATAATGATTATCTTGCCTTTTTCTTCAAGTCGTGAAAGCATTGTGTTCGTAAACCATTCCCAATGCTTTTCTTTGACTGTTTCGTTGTATGCCTCCTCGGCATTTTTGATAAGGTCGTCGATTATAAGTAAACTCGCTCCGAAACCTGTCGCAGTACCGGACGGCGATGTGGCAAGATAGTTGTTGTAACCGCCCTCAAGGCTCCACAGGTTCATTGCTCCGTCACCTTGCTTTATCCTCACATTCGGAAATATGTCACTGTAAATAATCTTATCCTTATCCGCTTTTTCCTCTTGAATAGCATTACGCACCGCTTTTGAAAATGTGGTTGATAACGTTTCATTGTATGAACCGGTCATTATCTTTTCACTTTGATTTCTGCCGAGTACCCATTCGACAAACATTGACGCAGTACGGCTCTTGCCGTGACGCGGCGGTAAATTGATAATCAATGCGTTCTCGTCACTTTCGTAAAACGATTGCATTTCATTGCATAACCGTACAAGAAATTCTCGCTCCGGCTTGTAGAATAACGG
>NZ_JBKVWU010000034.1:0-18878 GCF_046972485.1 Hominilimicola sp. | reverse complement strand
GAATATATGGGTCTTAATAATATTCAGGGTCCTTTGGCAGTTATCGAGGGAGTAGACGATACATTCTATGAAGAAATGGTTACAGTTACTCTTGACAACGGCGAGAAAAGAATAGGACGAGTTATTGAGATTTCCGGTGATAAAGCGGTAATACAGGTTTTTGAGGGTACTTCAAATCTGTCACTTACCAACACTAAAACAAAATTTATGGGCGAGCCGATGCGTTTGCCGCTTTCAAAAGAAATGCTTGGCAGAACGCTTGACGGTATCGGCAGACCGATTGACGGTTTGGGCGATTACTTTGCGGACGAAGTTCGTGACGTAAACGGTCAGCCTATCAATCCCGTTTCGCGTGAATACCCGAACAACTTTATTCAGACAGGTATTTCGTCAATAGACTGTCTTGCCACACTTATAAGAGGTCAAAAGCTTCCTATATTCTCAGGCGACGGTCTTCCGCATGACGACCTTGCCGTACAGATTGCAAGACAGGCAAAGGTTGTTGACCCTGATGACGAAAACGGAGAAAAGTTCGCTATCGTATTCGCGGCAATGGGCGTTAAGCATGACGTTGCAAACTACTTTAAAAAGTCATTTGAAGAAAGCGGTGTTTTGGGTAAGGTTGTAATGTTCTTAAATCTTTCAAATGACCCTGTCGTTGAAAGAATTATTACACCGAGATGTGCGCTTACAGCGGCAGAATATCTTGCATTTAAGCACGATATGCACGTACTTGTAATACTTACCGATATGACGTCATACGCGGAGGCACTTCGTGAGGTTTCATCTTCAAAGGGTGAAATTCCGTCAAGAAAGGGTTTCCCTGGTTATCTGTATTCAGATTTGGCTTCACTTTATGAACGTGCAGGTATTATCAAGGACGCAAAGGGATCGGTTACACAAGTGCCGATTTTGACAATGCCTAACGATGATATTACTCACCCAATCCCTGACCTTACCGGTTACATTACAGAGGGACAGATAGTTTTGGGCAGAGAGCTTAGCCTTAAAGGCGTATATCCGCCTGTTTCAATTCTTCCGTCACTTTCGCGTTTGATGAAGGACGGTATCGGTGAAGGCTTTACAAGAGCCGACCACCCTGAACTTTCAAACCAGCTTTTTGCGGCATATTCAAAGGTTGAGGACGCAAAGAGTTTGGCGTCAGTTATCGGTGAAGATGAACTTTCCGATATGGATAAGAAGTATATCAAGTTCGGCAGAGCGTTTGAGGAAAAGTTCCTTACACAAGGTAAGAATGAAAACAGAACTATTGACGATACTTTAAATCTTGGTTGGGAGCTTTTGGGTATGCTGCCTAAGAGTGAACTTGACAGAGTCAGCGATAAGACTCTTGAAAAATATTATCGTCCTGTGGAGGACGAAGAAGTATAATCCTGAGAGGGGGAATTTCAGATGGCAAAGACGTTAGCACCTACAAAAGGTAACTTGATGATGGCAAAAAACACATTGCGTCTTTCAAAGCAAGGCTATGAAATGCTTGATAAAAAACGAAATATCCTAATCAGAGAAATGATGCTTTTGATAGAGGAGGCAAAGGAAGTCGAGGCGAAAATCGAAGAAACCTTTGCCGCTGCATATAAGGCTTTGGAATCGGCAAACGTAATAATGGGTGTGAGCAAGGTGCAGAACCTTGCTCATTCGGCAGTGCTTGAAAACAGCGTAAAAGTTGATTTACGCAGTGTTATGGGCGTTGAAATACCTGTTGTTACGGCTGATAAGCCTGACGGCAGACCTGTTTACGGATTTAACGGAACGTCCTCGGCACTTGACGAGGCAAGCGTTAAATTTAACGAAGTTAAAGTGATGACGGTTAAGCTTACGGAAATTGAAAATGCGGTTTATCGTTTGGCTATGAACATAAAGAAAAACGCAAAAGAGAGCAAATGCTCTTGAAAATATTACGATACCTCTTTATGATAAACTGTCTAAGGATATTCAGAATGCTCTTGAAGAAAAAGAACGTGAGGAGCATACTCGTTTGAAAATCATTAAAAGAACAAAAGAAAAACAGGGATAACAGACAAAAAAAGCTACTTTATACAGTAGCTTTTTTTATGCGAAAAATGTATAATATTCTTGATTTTTATATGTACAGTATGTTATAATATTGTCGAATATGAAGAGGTGGAATTATGGCAGTGAAGAAAAGAAAAATAAGCAAATTTGTTGCCGTAACAATGGCAATATTTGTTGTTTTATATGCAGTTGTATTTTCGACAAGTTTGTATGTACAAAAGACAGCTGAACAACAATGTTATGACACTTTGAGAAAATCTACTGAAAATTTAGGCAAGGAAATAAAAAATAATATATACAGCAATCAAGAACAGCTTGAAATTATAGCCGATGTAATCGCAAGTCGAGGTAATGCGGATTCGGAACAGACAAAACATATATTGCAGTCATATATGACAAGAGGACAGATTTCGCATCTTGAAGTGTTATTGCCCGACAACAGGGTGATAACGTCTGACGGAAACTATGCAGACGTGTCGGGTATTTTGTCATACGCGGAAGAGGTTGAAAAAGGCGAATACGTTTCACCAAATTCGACAGTGGATATAAGTCACGGTGATAAAAAAGTGCTGAAATGTGCAGTACCTATTTTGAAGAGTGGCAAAACGATAGGTATTCTTTACGGTATTATAGAAGTTGATTCACTTCCGACTTATTATGTTGCAGAGTCATATGCCGAAAATGCGTCAATATATTTGATTGACGGTGACAGCGGCGATTTTATTATGGATACTTGGCATTTGTCGCTCGGAAATATAGCTGATTGGAGCAATCACAAAGTAAAAAACGACTTAAAAACTTCAGAAATAGACAAGGATATAAAGAGCGGAAAAAACGGTTATTTAATCGGCTATTCCGAGAGGGCAAAAGAGAATATGTACTCGTATTATACGCCTGTCGGTATCAATAATTGGTCGGTTATGCTTTCTATACCGGAAAGTACCGTTATGAAAATTGCATGGAAAATCAAACAAGCCATGTATGTGATGGCTGTGATTACGGTGATTATCATTGTGGCATATTTTTTATGGCTGTTGTCGTTAAGAAAAAAAGATATTAACAAAGTGGAATATATGCTTGAAGTCGAGAAATCGTTGTTTGACGCACACAAGCATACCGAAAATGTCGATAATACTTTAGGTAAAGTTGCTGACTATATGAAAGCCGAAACCGCATTTTTTACAAAGGTTAAAAACGGAATAATCGATGAAGTATACTGTTGGTCAAATAAAGAGAATTTTGATATTAATGCGGCTGAAAACAGACCTGTAAAAGTTGTTATTCCTGGATTTAACGGTGACGGAACAAGTATGAAATTCGGTAAAAAGTTATATAATCTGAGAGATTACGGATTGCCGTATGACTATTATATCGACAGCTATATCGTAACGTCTGTATATGACGTGAAAAAACGTTTTGTCGGTGTACTCGGTGTTGTCAATATGGATAAGGTGTGGAAAAATGCCGATTATATCGAAAATGTTGCAGGCACTTTCTCGTTGGCTGTAAATAATATTTCTTCTTATAAGTCACTAAGGGAAATGGGAATTATAGATTCTCTTACGGGACTTTTAAACAGAAATTGTTTTGAACAGACGATTGAAAATTTGGATAAGAATGAATACAGAAATGTAGCGTGTGTTTATATTGACGCAAACGGATTGCATAATATTAATAACCGTTTCGGTCATGAGGCGGGTGACAATATGCTTAAAGCCGTTGCGCAGGCATTGCAGAGCAAATTCGGTTCGGATAAAACGTATCGTATCGGCGGTGATGAATTTGTTGCGTTTACTTTCGGAGATAGTGAAAAACAAATCGAAGAAAATATTGAAAGTATAAAGAACGATATTGAAAAACAGGGTTACAGTATATCGTACGGCGTGTCGTTCAGCGAGGTTTCAACCAATGCTGAAAGATTTATAAAACAAGCCGAAAGAAATATGCTTGACAATAAGTATTCGTATTATCATAAAAAGAGCGTCGAAAATAATAAGGACGACGATTGGACTATCAGCAAAGCAAATATCAGCGAACACGATATGGATACATTCTTGTCGGCTGTCGCTTCGAAATTTACGGGCGGTTATATCGTAAATTTTGATGATGATACAGTAAGAGTAATATATGTTCCGAAGTTCTTTAAGAGTATGCTGAAAATTACAAACGGTAAATTCAAAGAGGCTCTTAGAATGTATTTGAATGAAAAAGTTGATTCAAAATATCATCGTAATTATGAACCGTTCTTTGATTATGAGTGGATAGAAAGACAAATTCAAGAGGGTAATGTTCCTGAGATTGAATTTGAACGTACAAACGGTGAACTTGCAAAAATGCAAATTATTAAAGCACCTGATTACAGCGAAAATCACAGAGAAACGGTTTGGATTTTTGAAACAATAAAAGAAGTTGAGTAAAATAAAAACAGGTCTGTTCAAAAACAGACTTGTTTTTTGTTATAAGTATGTTATAATAGAAAAAGCTTGAATATTATCGAAAACTGTTTATTTTCGCTGGAAATCGGAGGAGAAATTATGCTTACGGAAAATGAATGGAATACTATTAATAATATGCTGCTTGAGCTATACACGATTGATGAACTTGATGTATTTACGAGCAAAATAATGAAAATGATACGAATGCTTATTCCGTACACGAAGGGCTGGTTTATCATTTCAGACGATGACCGCAAAATCAGAAAAGAGCAATCGTATTTTATCGGCTTGGACACGGACGTAAAGGATAAGTACACAGATGTTTTTTACAATGAGGATTATATTCAATATCTGTACGACTTTGTTTCGGAAACGAGTGTTTACAAGGACACGAGTATTCTTGAAAGTGATGTTCGTGAAAAAACGGATTTTTACATAAAATTTTTAAAACCCGAGGACATTATATTCGGGTGCGGTATCATTCTGATAAAAAATTCAAGAATTATAGGAATGTTCAATCTTTTCAGAAATGAAAAGAGCGGTGACTTTAATGAAAAAGAGTTGTACGTTTTGAACTTACTTAAAAATCACATTGCAAATATGCTCCATAATGTTATGCGTCTTGACAGAGCAAGCATTACGGTAAACAAAAGTCTTAACAACTTTGCAAAAACTTATGGTTTAACGTCAAGAGAATCGGAAATCTTAAGCCTTATCAACAAAGGTTTGTCAAATCAAGAAATTTCGGATAAAGTTGTCATATCCGTTTCAACGGTGAAAAAGCATATTTACAATATATACAACAAAACTGGAGTTTCAAGCAGAGGTCAGCTTATTTCGTTATTTCTTGAATGAGTAGAACTAAAGTAGTAGAAAAATCAAACTTTCGGATAATTGAAAAAAATCTTTTGCGGTTGTATAATAAACACAAGATGAAAGCAAAGAGGCTTTAAGGTATTGAAACAAATATCTTAAAGCCTTTTTTAGTATCACAGTACAAGCAAAGGGGCTTAACTGATTTTAAATCGGTTAAGTCCCGTTTTTTATTTGATTAGAAAAAGGAGAGAAACATTATGCAGAAACTTTTTACAAAGGAATTCAGACCGGGTGAAAAATGGTCGGGACTTATCGGAAAGAACAAATATATTCACTTTAAAGCACTTGGAGATAATGCCAATGTATCAATTCTTCTTTACAATATGAGAGATACATCTGAAAGATACAATATGCCTGATACTCTAAAGGCACAATACACAGCACATCTTACAAAGGGCAATGTGCTTATGAGCGACAACGGCAGGGTGTTGGCGAGTATCACGGAGGACAGCTTAGGTTGGCATGATTCAATCTGCGGTCACACAACCAGAAAGATGACCGATGAAAAATACGGCAAGACATCATATCAGGAACAAGGCAATGATTTTTACAGATGCGGCGAAGAAAACTTCAAGATTGAACTTGTCCGCAACAATATGGGTAAAAGAGATATTGTACCATGCGTAAATCTTTTCTCAAAGGTGTATGTTGATGAGGACGGAAGTATGAACTATGTTTCGGATCACTGTAAAAAGGGTGCTACGGTAACGCTAAGAACAGAAATGGATATTATCTTTGTTGTTTCAAACACACCTAATCCGCTTGATCCGTCAACGGAATATCCGGCTGTTCCCGTTACAATGGAGGTTTATGACGCTCCAAAGACAGACCTTATGGACGAATGTGTAAATTCACGTGATGAAAATTACAGAGCATTTGAAAACACATGGGATTACTACAACTTACTTGGCGAATAATCAGAGGAGGAAAAGATTATGTATGGATTTATTGAAAAAGACAGTGATTTGAAAATAGAGGACGCAGTATATGACGAGGTGCTTAATGCAGGACTTGGCTGGATGCACGAATTGAAAAAAGGTCAGACATTCAGAATACTTGATATTGAGGGTAACCAAGCCGTTGATACGACATTTTATGATTTGGAAAATCCCGAGGATCACTACGGTGCGGTACAGACAATCGTGGCACAGAAAAATATTTATTTGACAACGGGAAGTATTTTAAGAGCCGAGTCGGGCAAGCCGTTACTTGAAATCACAGCAGACAAGACAGGCAGACACGATACTTTGGGCGGTGCTTGTTCATCGCAAAGCAATACAGTCAGATATGCGAGAGAAAAGAGATATATGCACAACTGCCGTGACAGCTTTATGTTACAGCTTGCTGACACTACGGCAGATATTAAAAAGCGTGACCTTGCACCTAATATCAACTTCTTTATGAATGTGCCTATCACAAAAGAGGGCGGATATAAATTTGATGACGGTGTATCGGCACCGGGCAAGTATGTTGAGATGAAAGCATTGGCAGATGTTATGATTCTTATAAGCAACTGTCCGCAGCTAAACAATCCGTGTAACGCATACAACCCTACACCCGTAAGACTTCTTATCTGGGATTAATAAATTGGCAAAGGAAGATTAATATGTTCAGTAAAGTTTTAATAGCAAACAGAGGTGCAATCGCCGTAAGAATTGAAAGAACGCTTGCTAAGATGGGCGTAAAGAGTGTGGCTGTTTACTCAAAGGCAGACAGGGACAGCTTGCACGTTGAAAATGCCGATGAGGCGGTATATCTTGGCGAGGGTACGGCAAAAGACACATACCTTGACGTTGATAAAATAATCAAAGCGGCACTTGATACAGGTGCGGAAGCAATACATCCCGGTTACGGATTTTTAAGTGAAAACACTGTTTTCGCCGCAAAGTGTGAAGAAAACAATATCAAGTTTGTAGGACCTGATTCAAGTCAAATTAAGCTTTTCGGTTTGAAACACTCCGCAAGAGAAATTGCACAAAAAGCAAACGTACCGCTTTTGTCCGGTACGGGACTTTTAAAAGGTGTTGACGAGGCGATTGTCGAGGCTGAAAAAATCGGTTATCCGGTAATGATAAAGAGTACAGCCGGCGGCGGTGGTATCGGTATAAGAATTTGTGAAAACAAGGATGAGCTTGTTGCGTCATACGACAACGTTTGTCACCTTGCGGAAAGCAATTTCAATGACGCAGGCGTATTTCTTGAAAAATATATCAGAAAAGCAAGACACGTTGAAGTACAGATTTTCGGTAATGAATACGGTGAAGTTGCAACGCTCGGTGAACGTGATTGTTCGGTTCAGAGAAGAAACCAAAAGGTTGTCGAGGAATCTCCGGCACCGAATTTGTCTGATACGGTTCGTGAACAAATGTATACAGCCGCAAAGAGTCTTGCAAAGACAAGCGGTTACAGAAGTGCCGGTACTGTTGAATTTCTTTATGACGAGTCTGACGAAAAGTTCTATTTTCTTGAAGTCAATACAAGATTACAGGTTGAACACGGTATAACGGAAGAAGTTTACGGTGTTGACCTTGTTGAATGGATGATTAAAGAGGCGGCAGGCGAGCTTAAAGGTATTGAAGAATTTAAGGCAGTGCCGAACGGACATTCAATCGAAGTCAGAGTATATGCGGAGGACTGTATAAATAATTTCAGACCGTGCAGCGGTAAGATTGACGATGTTACATTCAGCGGCAAAGCGAGAGTTGAAACTTGGATAAGAAAGAATATCGAAATTTCCGCATTGTATGACCCTATGCTTGCAAAACTTATTGTTCATGCGGAAAACAGAGAAAAAGCGGTTGAAAAAATGCTTGACGTTTTGACCGAATCAAAGATTTACGGCATAACGACAAACTTAGAATATTTAAAGAGTCTTATCCTTACAGGCGATTATAAAGACGGAAAGTTGTTTACAAAAATGCTTGAGGGATTTTTACCTGAAGAAAATGCACTTGAAGTGCTTGACGGCGGTGTTCAGTCAACGGTACAAGATGCTGACGGTATGATTGGGTACTGGACTGTCGGTGTACCGCCTTGCGGTGCTATGGACGCGTACAGCTTTAAAATAGGTAATAAATTGCTTGGTAACGACCTTAATGCGGCAGGTATTGAGCTTACAATGCGCGGCGGTACATACAGATTCAGAACGACCGCAAGTTTTTGTATAACAGGTGCGGATATGCAGGCAACGCTTGACGGTGAAAGTGTGCCGATGTACACGGTTATAAGTGCGTCACCTATGCAAGAGCTTAAATTTAAAACCGCCGCAAAAGGTATGAGAACATATCTTCTTGTTAAGGGCGGTATAGACGTACCTAAGATTATGGGTTCATCATCAACATTCTGTGACGGTAAATTCGGCGGTCATAACGGACGTGCATTGAGAACGGGTGATGTACTTCATCTTGCAGAGGATTGTCAGGCAGATAACTTTAATTCATTTGATGGTAAGTATATTCCTAAGATTGATAATACATGGACTATCGGCGTTTTGCCGGGTCCGCAGCCTACTTATGAATATTTGAAACCTGAATATCTTGACACGCTTACAAGTTCGGAATATACCGTAAACTTTAACAGTGCAAGAACGGGTATCAGACTTAACGGACCTGTTCCGCAGTGGGTGAGAGAGGACGGCGGTGAAGCGGGACTTCATCCGTCAAATATACACGATAACGCATACGCAATCGGTACGCTTGACCCTACAGGCGACCAGTCGATTTTATTAGGTCCTGACGGTCCGTCGCTTGGAGGATTTGTTTGCCCGGTTACAACGGCAAAAGGTGAAATGTGGAAACTGGGTCAATTACATCCGGGCGATAAAGTTCACTTTCAGCTTCTAACCCTTGAACAAGCCGAAACTATAAGAAAAAATCAAGATAAAAATATCAATCTTGATTATACGGACGTTGTTCTTCCGAAGCCTGCTCAGCTTGACGCGTCATATTCGATTATGGCAGAGGGAACACACGACAATACCGATTACAAAATCAGATTGCAGGGTGAAGAAAATATCCTTGTTGAATACGGCGATATGGTGCTTGATATTGAACTGCGTTTCAGAGTACATATCCTTATGAACGAAATCAAAAAATCGGATTTACCTGTAATTGATATGACACCGGGTATTCGTTCATTGCAAGTACATTTTGATGTAAATAAAATTTCTGCGAGAGAAGTTTGTGAAAAAGTAAAAGAAATCAATGCAAATCTTTCATCGCTGGACGATATAACAGTACCGTCAAGAATTATCAAACTTCCGCTTTCATGGGACGATCCGCAAACACAGCTTGCCGCAAAGCGTTATCAGCAGACAGTAAGACCGAATGCACCTTGGTGTCCGTCTAACCCTGAATTTATCAGAAGAATTAACGGTCTTGACAGTATCGGGGACGTTCAGAATATTGTGTTTGACGCAGATTATCTTGTACTTGGTTTGGGTGACGTTTATCTTGGCGCACCGGTTGCGACACCGGTTGACCCGCGTCACAGAATGGTAACGACAAAGTATAATCCGGCAAGACCTTGGACGCCTGAAAACGCTGTCGGTATCGGCGGAGCATACCTTTGCGTATACGGTATGGAGGGCCCCGGCGGTTATCAGTTTGTCGGACGTACAATTCAGATGTGGAATCCGTTAAGAGAAACGGAGTATTTCAAAAAAGGTAAGCCGTGGCTTTTGAATTTCTTTGACAGACTTAAATTTTATCCGTGCAGTGCCGATGAGATTTTACAGTACAGAGATGATTTTCTTAGAGGTAAATTCCACATTGATATTGAGGAAACTACATTTAATTTGGGTAAGTACAAGGAATATCTTGAAAGTATTAAAGAGTCCGCTCAAAAATTCAAGGCACATCAAGAGGCATCATTCCAAGCAGAAAGACAGAGATGGATTGAAAACGGACTTGACCATTTTGAATCGGATACGGAAACGGCAGATACTCACGCAGATGACGTTTTGCCTGACGGCTGTGAGCCGATTAACGCAACTATTCCGGGCAGTGTATGGAAAGTCTTGATTGAAGAAGGTCAGGAAGTTAAGAAAGGCGATACGGTTGCCGTTTTGGAAAGTATGAAGATGGAATTCCCTATTGAGAGTGAATACAGCGGAGTAATTGAAAAGGTATTTATAAAGACAAGTCAACAGGTTGACGCAGGTCAGATGATTGCGGCTGTAAAAACGGAGGAATAAGTAATGAAGTTTTTCCCTAAGAAATTATCATTGAAATGGATAAATCAAGCGTATGACAATAACGAACTTACACCTTACGAGCTTGTCGATGAAATTTTGAAAAGAGCCGAAGAAAATAAGGACAAGAATATTTGGATAGTTGCTCCGTCAAGAGAGCTTATGGAAAAGTATATCTCAAAACTTCCGCCGAGAAGTGAGGATAAACCGCTGTGGGGAATACCGTTCGCGATAAAGGATAATATCGACCTTGAGGGCGTTCCGACAACGGCGGCTTGCCCCGAATATTCGTATATGCCGAAAAAAAGTGCGTTTGTGGTACAGAAGTTAATTGACACAGGTGCGTTCCCTGTCGGAAAGACAAATCTTGACCAATTTGCAACGGGACTTGTCGGTACAAGAAGTCCGTACGGTGAAGTGCATAATGCGTATGACGATAAAATGATTAGCGGCGGCTCAAGTTCGGGTTCTGCGGTGTCGGTTGCTTTGGGTATGGCGGCGTTTTCGCTCGGTACCGATACGGCAGGCTCCGGAAGAGTACCCGCAATGCTAAATACACTTGTGGGTTTTAAACCGTCATTGGGTGCGTGGTCCACATCCGGAGTAGTACCGGCTTGTGCAAGCCTTGACTGTGTGACGTTATTTGCAAACAGTCTTGAAGATACCGAAACAGTCAATCAATATGCCAAAGACTATGATACGGAATGTGTTTGGTCGAAAGAATATGAGGATAAAGGTAAAAAACTTCCCGAAAAAATATATCTTCCTTTGGAAGAACCTACATTTTTCGGTGATAACGCAGATGTTCATAAGGCTAAATGGTATTCGGCAACGGAACGTATAAAAAAACTCGGAGTTAAGGTTGAATATATTGATTATAAAATGTTTTATGATGCCGCGTTAATTCTTTATGACGGTGCGTATGTTGCGGAAAGATGGGCTGACTTAAAAGAATTTGTCAGTGAAAACGAAGATAAAGTTTTTCCTGTTACCAAGAAAATTCTTCAGTCGGGCGGTACGGAAGAAAAGACCGCCGCAAGACTGTTTGAAGATTTGCATATGTTGCAATATTACAGACACAAGGCAAAGGAAATATTAAAAAATGCCGTTATGATAATGCCGACGGCAGGAGGCACATTCACAAGAGAACAAGTAAGGGAAGATCCCGTAAAGACGAACAGCTTAATGGGACTTTATACAAATCACTGCAACTTGCTTGACCTTATGGCAGTGGCAGTACCGGAAAATACGCAAGATAAAAATTTACCGTTCGGAATTACGATTTTCGGACTTGCGGACAGTACAAATCTTGTACTTCAAACAGCGGAAAGTTTTCTTAAAACCGAAAGTATCGATTTTGCGGTATGCGGACTTCACAAAAAGGGATATGCCCTTGAAAGTCAGCTCACCGAATTGGGAGCGGAGTATATCGAAAGTACAGCGACTGCAAAGGAGTACAAGCTGTACAAACTCAATACAAATCCGATTAAGCCCGGACTTGTGAGAGCGGAAAACGGTGAAAATATAAATATTGATATATTCAAAATACCCGTTTCAAAGCTCGGAAGTTTTATGAGTAACGTAAGCACACCGCTTTCGATAGGAAATGTCGAGCTTATCGACGGCAGACGGGTGAAAGGTTTTCTTTGCGAAGAATACGCCGTAAAAGATGCGGAAGATATAACAAGTAAAAAAAGTTTTTAATATACAACGGCGTATAGAACACATGTGTTCTATACGCCTGTTTTAACAAAACGGAGGTAAAAATAATGGAAGCTGAATTTTCAAGAATAGAGATTATAGGAAGTATGTCTAAGGTTTCGGCATTTATCGAAATGCTTAGCTCAAAACACATCAAGGAAATACATAAGCTCGGAATATCGGGCATAACCGTTTACAATGCTATGGGTTGCGGTGTGCAGAGCGGAAGTTCGGAGTATATGCTTGATTTTACGGAACAGCCGTTAAGACTTCTTCCGAAAAGTACTATGATTATGATATGTGAAACGTCTAAAGTTAAAGAAGTTATAGAATTTTTGAAAAAAGAATTTTATACGGGACACATCGGTGACGGAAAAATATTTGTGTCTGACGTTCGTAATATTATTCGTATCAGAACGGGCGAAGACGGAATTGACGCTTTGCAGAAATCAAAGATAGATTAAATCGGAGGTTACTCATATGAAAAAAATCAGTCTTTTTGGTGCAGTATCAACCGGTGTGGGTATGCTTATCGCAACGAGCTGTTTCGTTTCGTCGGCAAGCGGCTCAAGTGCGGTCGGTACACCGTTCGTTATTGCTATCGTCATAGCGTGTATAGCAAATATGCTTGCGGTTTTGTCGATAGCCGAATTAAATGCGATAATGCCTAACCTTACCGGCGGTATCGCTCAATACACTCTTGCCGGACTCGGTCCGTTGTTGACTATTGTAACGATGGTCGGCGGTTATTTAATAAGCAATGTTTTCGCCGCACCTGCCGAAGGTGCGATGTTCGCGAATGTAATGACGGAAATGACGGGTGAGGCGATACCGCCTGCGGTGTTCAGCGTGGGAATAACGATTGTTCTTATATTCATTAATCTAAAAGGCGTGAATATGTCAACGCTTTTGCAGGAAATCGTTGCGGCATTTATGGTAGTGTCATTGCTTGCACTCGGTATTATCGGCGCACTCGGTTTGGGTTCGGGTGAACAGGTGGCACAAGATGCGGTTATTTCGTCGGATTTAAAGGACATTCTTCCGCTTACCGCAACGGCATTTTGGTTCTTTATCGGTGCGGAGTTTATTGTACCTTTGGGTAAAGATATGAAAAGTCCTAAAAAAGTACCGCTAAGTATGGTGCTTTCGCTCGGCATAATGGGAATTATTCAAATATTGCTTGTATTCGGATTTAAGAATTATACATTGTGGTCCGATCTTGGAAGTGCAGCGTCACCACACGTTCTTTATGCGGTGAATATGCTCGGTAAGTGGGGCAGATATTGGATGATTATTGTCGCTATATTTGCGGCGGTAAGTACGCAAAACTCTATTATTTGTTCGGTTTCGGAAATATGCTGCGGAATGGCAAAGATGAATCTTCTTCCGGCGTTTTTTCAAAAGAAAAACAAAAACGGAGCACCTTATTGGGTTATTATAATTTTGGGTGTGCTTACTTGCATTATCGAGGCATCGGGCATTTCGACAGGTGAACAGGTGGCATTTTTAACTCTTACTTGCTCGCTTTTCTGGATGCTTTCATATATTACATCACACGTCAATGTAATTATGCTAAGACGCAAAATGAAAAACGTTCCGCGTAACTTCAAAACACCGCTTTTCCCGCTTTTGCAAATCGTGGGTATAGCACTTCAGGTGTATATGATGTTCAATATATCAACTGACCCTGTACAAAGAAGAAATATATATATTTTGTGCTTTGTTCTGTTTGCGGCATTGTTTATATACGCATTCATTTGGGTTAAGTACAGACTTAAATTACCGCTTCTGAAAGGTATCGGAGTTCATCAGGTAATGATGATGGAAAGCCCTGAATATCATCGTGTTCACAGTGATTTGAAAAATGAAAGCAATACAAATATGGGGACTTAAAAAGTCCTCATATTTTTTTTGTAATTTGATGTCGATATTAATTGTATTATGGGTGTAGGTGTGGTATAATCGTATATATTTTATTATTTGAGGAGAGTAAAGATGAACTGTTTAGAGGAAAGAATTTTAAAGGACGGAATAGTTAAAGAGGGTAACGTGCTTAAAGTGGACAGCTTTTTAAATCATCAAATGGACATTGATTTGTTTAATGAGATGGGCAAGGAATGGAAAAAACGCTTTGAGGGTGCGAATATAAATAAAATTTTGACTATCGAGGCATCGGGTATAGGTATTGCCTGTATCGCCGCACAACATTTCGGTGTACCTGTTGTTTTTGCGAAAAAATCAAAGAGCGTAAATCTTGAGGGTGAAATGTACGTTGCGGAGGTTGAGTCATTCACGCACAAATGCAAAAATCAGGTTATTGTTGCGAAAAAGTTTTTGAATGAAAACGATCGTGTATTGATTATCGATGATTTCTTGGCAAACGGTTGTGCGCTGCAGGGATTAATTCAGATAGTCAAGTCAGCCGGTGCAACGGTTGAGGGGATAGGAATAGCTGTTGAAAAAGGCTTCCAAGCAGGCGGAAGAATTATTCGTAACTTAGGTTTTCAATTAGAATCTTTGGCAATAGTTGACGATATGGACAGCAAAACAGGTATGATTAAATTCAGAGAGGAACAGTAAAATGAAAAACAGTGATATTAATAACATTTATAAGTTAGACGGAAAAGTGCCTGTTTCAAAAGCTATTCCGTTTGGTCTGCAACATATTTTGGCTATGTTCGTTGCGAATATCGCACCGATTATTATTGTTTCAAGTGCTTGCGGTTTAGACACAACCGAAACAGCAAGACTTATTCAGACGGCTATGATTGTTGCGGGAATAGGTTCTGTAATTCAGTTGTATCCTATATGGAAAGTCGGTTCGGGATTGCCGATTGTAATGGGAATAAGTTTTACGTTTGTATCTGTGTTCTGTTTTGTCGGTCCTACATACGGATACGGAGCCATTGTCGGAGCGGTTATTATAGGCGGAATTATTGAAGGCATACTCGGACTTTTTGCAAAGTATTGGGTTAAACTGATTTCGCCGATTGTGGCGGCTTCGGTTGTAACGGCTATCGGCTTTTCGCTTTTGTCGGTCGGCGCAACATCGTTCGGCGGCGGCTCGGGTGCGGAGGACTTCGGCTCGGCTAAAAATTTAATTCTCGGAACAATTACGTTGGTTTGTTGTATCGGATTTAATATTTTCGCTAAATCATATTGGAAACAGTTGTCCGTATTGTTCGGACTTATCGTAGGTTACATTGTGGCTGTGTGTATGGGTATGGTTGATTTTTCTGGATTGAGTACGGCACAAATCGTATCACTTCCGCAGATACTTCCGATTAAACCGACATTCAATATAGGCGCGATTATTTCCGTGCTTGTGATTTTCCTTGTGTCCGCAACGGAAACAATAGGAGATACATCGGCACTTGCGTCATCGGGATTAAATCGTGAGGTTTCAAAGAAGGAGCTTACAGGCTCAATCGCCGCAGACGGTTTTGTCAGTGCATTGTCGGGACTTTTCGGTTGTTTGCCGATTACATCGTTCAGCCAAAACGTGGGACTTGTTTCAATGACAAAAGTCGTAAACAGATTTACGATTTTCACAGGCTGCGTTATTATGGTTTTGGCAGGATTGTTCCCTATGTTCGGAACATTACTTGCAACATTGCCTGAGGCTGTGCTTGGCGGCTGTACGCTTATGATGTTCGGTAATATTGTTATAAGCGGTTTGCAGATGATTGCAAAATGCGGTTTTTCACAGAGAAATATTATTATCGCCGCATTGTCATTGAGTATCGGACTTGGCTTTACACAAGTTCCTGAAATTTTCTCAATCTTTCCGCAAATCATTCAAAACGTGTTCGCTGAAAACTGCGTTGCGGTTGTGTTCTTGGTTTCGATTATTTTGAATTTGGTGCTGCCGAAAAATATGGAGGCTCATCAATCATAAAAAAAACAGCAGACTATCCTAAAATAGTCTGCTGTTTTTTACGATTAAAATTTTCCGTATTGCGCGATACCGCAGAGTTCTTCTTCTATTCTCAAAAGCTGATTATATTTTGCAACTCTGTCTGTTCGGCTCGGTGCACCTGTTTTTATTTGTCCTGCGTTTACAGCAACGGCAATATCGGCGATTGTTGTATCTTCCGTTTCACCGCTGCGGTGTGATATAACGGCGGTATAGCCGTTTTTATGTGCCATTTCAACGGCGTCAAGCGTTTCGGAAAGTGTACCGATTTGATTAACCTTGATAAGAATTGAGTTTGCGACATCTGATAAAATACCTTTTTCAAGTCGTTTTGGGTTTGTGACGAACAAGTCATCGCCGACAAGCTGAATTTTATCGCCGAGCTTATCGGTAAGGATTTTCCAACCGTCCCAATCATCTTCTCCGAGTGCGTCCTCAATAGAGAAAATCGGATATTTTTCGCATAGGGTCTGCCAGTATTCAACAAGTTCCGAAGCAGTCTTTTTTATACCGGATTTCGGCAACAAATATGTTCCGTCATCTTGTAGCCATTCCGAAGACGCGGCATCTATGGCGATTTTAAAATCTTCACCTGCCTTGTAGCCTGCACGTCCGATTGCGCTCATTATAACTTCAAGTGCTTTTTCGTCTGTTTCAAGATTCGGTGCAAAACCGCCTTCGTCACCGACCGCGGTGGTATTACCCATTTCGGAAAGCACCTTTTTCAATTCGTGAAATACTTCACTGCACCAACGCAAGCCTTGTTTAAATGATTTTGCACCATACGGCATTATCATAAATTCCTGTATATCGACGTTGTTATTTGCGTGTGCACCGCCGTTTAATATGTTCATCATAGGTACGGGAAGTACATAAGAATTTATACCGCCTATATATTGAAAAAGCGGTATTTCAAGGCTTGCCGCAGCCGCTCTTGCAACGGCTAACGATACACCGAGTATTGCGTTTGCACCGAGATTTGATTTATTGTTTGTGCCGTCAAGCTCACACATTTTCATATCTATCGAGCGTTGGTCAAGTACATTCATACCGATTAACACATCTGCAATTTTTTCATTTACATTCGCCACAGCATTTTTTACACCTTTACCGCCGTAACGCTTTTTGTCATTATCCCTAAGTTCCACAGCCTCAAAAACACCTGTTGACGCGCCCGACGGAACGATTGCTCTGCCCGACGCACATTCTGTATGCACCTCAACTTCGACTGTCGGATTACCGCGTGAATCCATAACTTCACGTCCGAAAATGTCGACTATTTCAATGTACTGTTTCATAGATATATCCTCCTTTGATTTAGTTCATAATAGAGTATTACCAAATAATCACTGTATTATTCAAAACAAACACATATAATATGAAATTCGTAGGAAATAACAGCCATTGACGGATTAATATGATAAGTGTATAATGGGGGTGTACATATCAAGTTATCACAAAAGGAGAGTTGATTATGAAGAAATTTATTGGAATGGCACTTGCGGCGGTGATTTCGGCATCGTCATTTACGGCACTTGCGGCAGGGGCTATACCCGATCATCAAGGCACAAGTATGGACGGTATTGAAATCGGTACGGCTCAGCTTAATTCGGCGGTAAAAAGTTATTATGATTTATTCGAGCAGGCAGGCGACCAATACGGTGTAGACCCAAACTTGCTTGCGGCAATATGTATGCAGGAATCGTCGGGAAGAAATTTGAGTTACCGTGATGACGGAAGTGAATATCCGGCGTGGGGTATAATGCAGATTGAAAATACTTTGGAAAAATCATTCGCCAAGTTCGGTGAGGACACTACGGGAGAAAAATGGACGCTTCAAGACAGACTTGATCCGACTAAGGCAGTGCCGTTTGCGGCATATTTAATTTCACAGTCGCTTATCAGATATGATTGTGATTATATGAAAATGATTCAGTCGTATAACTTCGGACAAACCGTGCTTGACAGAATAATTGCGGCGAAGGGTGACGATTGGCTTTCGGAACGCGTCAATGCCGCACAGTATGCGACAAATTGGCCGTACAATACTTACGGTGACGCACAGTACATAGAACACGTTATGAGATATTATCATAATGATATTGATTACATAGGTGCAAAGGTAAGAATAGACGGTAAATTGCTTGCGTTTGACGACCAGTATCCGTTGCTTGAAACCATTGAAGGTGAAACGTATACAATGATACCTGTAAGAGGTATATCAGAGGCTCTCAATGCAAAAGTGGATTGGGACGGTGACAAGCAGGAAATTACAGTTAAAAAGGGCGGCGACGAAGTCGTGATGTATCTTGACAGTGATGTTGCGTACATAAATGATACACCGATAACGCTTGATGCACCCGCAACGCTTATGAACAACAGAACAATGGTTCCGCTTAGATTTGTCATGGAAGCATTTAATGTTACTGTTGATTGGAACGGTGACACAAGAACTGTTGAAATAACAAAATAAAAGTTAGTGAATATGTACAAAAAAGTATCGTTTGATTTTTATAATCTGACGGTACTTTTTTTGTTATCTTTATATGATAATGTGGTATATATGTAATATATGAAAGCTATTGCAAGGCTGTCGACAAAATGTCGCCAGCCCAAAAATTACATCATGCTGATGTAATTTTTGAGTTCTATCAGAGAAAAAATATAAAGTTCCTCCAAAGTCGAAACTTTAGATTTTAAGTCATTTCTGCCGCGCATGTCG